>NZ_BCQU01000065.1:0-38348 GCF_001552235.1 Actinomadura rubrobrunea NBRC 15275
CCGCCGCCCGCCGGGGCAGTGGCTCCTGCGCGGCGCGCAGCCCGCCGCGGGGGACGCGGGCGCCGGGGCGGGCGCGGCCCCGGGGTCCCGAGGGTCGTGAGATCGGCCACGGCCGCGCCCGCGAGCGCAGGTCCCGGTCCTAGAGTGGTCGGGCCGTGAACACAGACCCCAGTGCGCAGCGCCCCGATCCCGACGTCGCCCCCGCCGGCGCCGCCCCCGACGTCGCCCCCCTGCGGTTCCGGCAGGTGATGGGCAGGTTCGCCACCGGCGTCGCCGTCGTCACCACGGTGGCCGACGGCGTCGACCACGGGATGACCGTCAACGCGTTCACCTCGGTGTCCCTGGAGCCGCCGCTGGTGCTGTTCTGCGTCGACAGGACCGCCCGCTTCCACGACATGGTGCTGGACAGCGGGCTGTGGGCGGTGTCGGTGCTGACCGAGGGCATGCGGGACGTCTCGCGCTGGTTCGCGACCCGCGGGCACCGTGTGGACGGCCGGCTGCGCGCCTGGGGGCACCGGCGCGGAGCCGCCACCGGCGCCGTGATCTTCACGGGCGCGGTGGCCGCGCTGGAGTGCCGGACGTACGCGGTGCACGACGGCGGCGACCACAGCATCGTGGTCGGCGAGGTCCTCGACCTGGACACGCCCGACCCGTCCGGCAAACCGCTGCTCTACTACGAGGGCGAGTACCGAGGCATCTCCTGGGCCTGAGCCCCCGCGGGCCCGCTCGGCCCGGCGGGCGCCGGGTCAGCCGGCGAGCGGCGCGGGGGTGGTGTCGGCCTCCACGGCCCGCGCGGGAGCGCGGTAGCCGCGGACGCCCAGGCACGCGACCGCGCCCAGCAGGACGGCCGCGACGGGCACCGCGATGGTCGGCTTGAGCGCGTGCACGAACCCGTGCGCGAACACCTGGGCGGCCGTGTCGTGCACGCGCTGCGCGATGGCCGGAGGCACGCCCGCCGACAGGTGGTGCGCCCCGGTCTGCCCGGGGCCGACCTCCAGCCCGCCCTTGGCCGCGTCCGCGAACCCGGTCACGAACCGGTCCCGCAGCGCCGCGGGCACCGCGCCCGACCGCGCCACCGCCTCGTCCCGCAGCGCCGACGCCAGCCGGTTCTGCAGGACGGCGCCGACGACCGCGCTGCCCAGCACCGAGCCGACCTGCCGGACGGTGTTGTTGACGCCCGCGGCCGCGCCCGCCATCCGCGGCGGCACGTTGCGCGTCGCCTCGGTGGTCATGGGCGCGAACACCCCGCCGATCCCGACGCCCGACAGCAGCTGCGGCGCCAGGAACACCGGCCAGGAGGCGCCCACCCGCGCGACCGCCGCCAGCCACACCGTGCCCAGCGCGTACAGCACCAGCCCGCCCATCAGGATGTACTTGCCGCCGAACCGGTCCGTCAGCCGTCCCGTCAGCGGCGCCAGCAGCACGGACACCGCCGCCGACGGCGCCATGATCAGCCCGGCGCCCAGGGCGCTGTGGCCCAGCACCGACTGCAGATAGATCGTCATCGGCAGGAACATGCCGATCATGCCGACCGACACGGTGGCGCCGACGAACGTCAGCACGGCGAAGTTGCGGTCGCGCACCAGCGCGAACGGCACCAGCGGCTCGCGGTCCTGCCGGGTGCGCTGGTGCAGCAGGAACACGGCGGACAGCACGGCGGCGGCGCCGATCAGGCCCCAGATCCACGGGGCCCACGCGTACTTCTCGCCCTCGGTGAGCGCGAACGTCAGGCAGAACAGCGCGGCGGTGGCCAGCAGCACGCCGGTCACGTCGAAGCGGTGCCGCACGGTGCGGCGCCGGGCGGGCAGGATCGCCGCGGCCATGGCCAGCACCAGCGCGCCGATCGGCAGGTTGACGAAGAAGATCCACCGCCAGTCCAGGGCGGTGACCAGCAGGCCGCCGACGGTCGGCCCGGCGATGGTGGACACCCCCGCCACCGCGCCCCACACGCCGAGCGCGGCGCCGCGCCGCTCGGGCGGGAACGTGTCGATGATCAGCGCCATGGTCTGCGGCATGAGCAGCGCCGCGCCCAGGCCCTGCACCGACCGCGCGCCGATCAGCCAGGCCGGGTCCTGCGCCAGCCCGCACGCCAGGCTGGCCAGCGTGAACACGGCGACCCCCGTGATGAACAGGGTCTTCTTGCCCACCAGGTCGCCGAGCCGGCCGCCGGTGATCAGCAGCACGGCCAGCACCAGCACGTAGGCGTTGAGCACCCACAGCGTCTCGTCCAGCGAGGCGCCCAGCTTGTCGATCATGCTCGGGATCGCGATGTTCACGATCGTCAGGTCGAGCAGCGTCATGAAGAACCCGAGCGACAGCGTGAGCAGGACCGCCCACGGGTCGCCGCGCCAGCGCGTCATTGCGAGGTCTCCTCGTCCGACCTGTCGCCGCGCGGGCGACAGGTGGTCAGTCGGTCATCGTCGGCCCAGGTCATCCGCCCCTCGGCGAGGTCGTCCACGAGCGCCCGAACGTACTGCGGCTCGGTGCGGACGCGGGCGATGTTCAGCTCCATGTCCAGGAGCCGGTACCGCTCCACGCCGCGCTTGCGCAGCGCCTCATACGCGTTCTGGTGCCCGCCCAGCAGGAACTCAAGCGCGGTGCACCGGGCCTGCAGGTGCAGGACGACCTCGTCTTCCGGCCGCAGGTCGACGATGCCGCCGCGGACGTGACGCGGACCACAGCCCATGATGCGGGCCCACAACGCGACGAGGGCTCCCCACGCCGTTGTGGGAAGCCCTCGTGGCTCGTGTCGGCCGCGCCGCTTACACGACCGCCTCACGCGGTGCGGACCGGGCGGGATCGGACGTGGCGGCCGACGACAGCGCCTCCTCCAGCCGGTCCAGGGCCCAGTCGAGGTCGGCCTGCTCGATCACCAGCGGCGGCGCCAGCCGCAGCGTGGTCTCGTGGGTCTCCTTGGCCAGCACGCCCAGCTCCATCAGCCGCTCGCTGACCGTCCGGGCCTTGCCGTACAGCTCGACGCCCGCCCACAGGCCGCGGCCGCGCACCTCGCGCACCAGGTCGGACGGCAGCTCGCCCAGCCGCCGGTGCATGTGGGCGCCGAGCTCGCGGGAGCGCTCCTGGTACTCGCCGGTCCGCAGCATGGCGATCACCTCCCGGGCGACCGCGCAGGCCAGCGGGTTGCCGCCGAACGTGGAACCGTGCTGGCCGGGCTTGAACACCCCCAGCACGTCTTCGTCGGCCACCACCGCCGACACCGGCACCAGGCCGCCGCCCAGCGCCTTGCCCAGCAGGTACATGTCCGGGACGACGTTCTCGTGCTCGACCGCGAACGTGGCGCCGGTGCGGCCGAGGCCCGACTGGATCTCGTCGGCGATCATCAGGGCGCCGTGCTCGGTGCACAGCTCGCGCACGGCGGTGAGGAACCCGCTCGGCGGCACGTTCACCCCGGCCTCGCCCTGGATCGGCTCGATCAGCACCCCGACCGTGGTCTCGTCCATGGCCGCGCGCAGCGCCGCCACGTCCCCGTACGGCACGGTGCGGAAGCCCGGCGTGTAGGGGCCGTAGGAGTTCTTCGCCTCCGGGTCGGTGGAGAAGCTGATGATCGTCGTCGTCCGGCCGTGGAAGTTGCCCTCGAACGTGATGATCGTGGCGCTGTCGGCGGGCACGCCGCGCACCTCGTAGCCCCACTTGCGGGCGGTCTTCAGCGCGGTCTCCACCGCCTCGGCGCCGCTGTTCATCGGCAGCACCATGTCCTTGCCGCACAGCTCGGCCAGCTCCGTGACGAACGGCCCGAACTGGTCGTGGTCGAACGCCCGGCTGACCAGCGTGACCCGCTCCAGCTGCCGGGTGAGCGCGGCCAGCAGCCGCGGGTTGCGGTGCCCGAAGTTGACGGCCGAGTACGCCGCCAGCATGTCCAGGTAGCGGCGGCCCTCCACGTCGGTCACCCACGCCCCCTCGGCCTCGGCGATCACGACCGGGAGCGGGTGGTAGGTGTGCGCGCCGTGCGCCTCGGACATGGCCCGCAGCCGTTCGGTACGAGACACGCAAGCTCCTTACAGCGGTGTGGACGCGTTATGGCACATGCGGGACCGTGCGCGGCGACCCTCCGGGCGACGGGCGCGGCGGACGCGGCGCCGCCGCGGGGCGGGCGCGGGCGGGCCTCGACCCGTGCGCGGGCGGTGCCCGGTGCGCCGGACGGTGGCCGGCGGTCCACTCACAGCGTATGTTCGGGAGGAACCGCCGACCATTGAGGAAAGTCGACTTCGAGGGAGATATTCGTTGCGTCTTGACGAGATCGACCGTCGAATCGTTGCAGAGCTGCTGGAGAACGGCCGCGCCTCGTACGCGCAGATCGGCGACGCGGTGGGGCTGTCGGCCCCGGCGGTGAAACGGCGGGTCGACCGGCTGCGCGCGGAGCGCGTGATCACCGGGTTCTCCGCGGTGGTGGACCCGGCCGCGCTGGGCTGGACCACCGAGGCGTTCATCGAGATCTTCTGCACCGGGGCGACGTCCCCGGAGGAGATCTACGCCAGCATCCGCAAGCATCCGGAGGTGGTCGCGGCCTACACCGTCAGCGGCGACGCCAGCGCGCTGGTGCACGTGCGCGCGCGCGACATCCAGCACCTCGAGCAGGCCCTGGAGCGGCTGCGCCGCGAGGACAACATCACCGCCACCAAGACCGCCATCGTGCTGTCGCGGCTGATCGGCCGTCCCACCGACTCCCCCGAGCGGCCCGCCGAAGTTACCGAGCGGTAAGCTCCACGCATGGAGTTCGCCACCGCCGATCTGATCGACGAGTTCGGGGACGAGCTGCGCAGCTGCGAGACGCAGTTCCGCCAGTACGGGGGCCGTACGACGTTCGCCGGCCCGGTCGCCACGGTGCGCTGCCGGCACGACAACGGCCTGGTCAAACGGCTGCTGAACGGCCCGGGCGACGGGCGCGTGCTCGTCGTCGACGGCGGCGGCTCGCTGAAGACGGCGCTCATGGGCGACCTGATCGCGGGGGCCGCCGTCCGCAACGGCTGGGCCGGCGTCGTGATCAACGGCGCGGTCCGCGACGTCGCCGCGCTGCGCACGCTGGACCTGGGCGTCAAGGCGCTCGGCTCCAACCCGCGCAAGAGCGCCAAGGACGCCGCCGGGGAGGTGGACGTCCCGGTGGCCTTCGGCGGCGTCGAGTTCCGGCCGGGCGACTGGCTCTACAGCGACGAGGACGGCATCGTCCTCGCCGAACGCGACCTGCTGAGCTGAGCCCGCCGCGCGGCGAAGAGCCGCGGAACGGGGCGCGCCGCTCCCCGGTCTGACCGGGCATGACAGTGATCAAGGACGTGCGCGCCGAACGCGGCGGACGCGTGGTGCTCTCGTTCGGACCCGACGGCTTCGCGGCCGACGGCGAGACCTGGAACGACGCGCTGGACCGCTGGGCCCGGCGGCTGTTCGGCACCAAGAAGCTGCTCATCGCGCTGGGTCTGGCGATCCTGCTGTCCTTCCCCGCCATGGGCGTCGTCAAGGCACTGGGCGAGTCCGACGCCGTCGTCATGGCGGTCGGCGCACCGCCCCTGCTGCTGTTGCTGTACTTCCTGGTCGGGGTCCTGCTGCACGCCGCCGGCGAGGCGCTCGCCTGGGCGGTGGCGATCGTGTCGCTGCCCCTCCTGCTGATCCCGGCGTACCGCCGGTGGCTGTTCGGCTCGCGGCCGCCCCTGCGGGAGCGGCCCGGGTTCGTCCACGCCGGGTGGGTCGCGCAGGCGCAGGTCACCGCCGACGGCGCCGATGTCGCGGTGACGCTGCACTTCACCAACGGGGCCCGGGCGCGGTACACGGCGCGCGGCGCCGCGGGACGGGACCTGGCGGCCCGATTCCGGCGCCTCCTCGGCGACCGCCTTGTGCCCCGCTGAACCGCCGTCCGCCCAGCTCGCCCGCGCCTCCTGTCGGGAGCTGCCAGGGGCGGCACGACAAGATCGTTGAAGTCGGCTATTGCCCCGCAAACCGGGCGTTTTTACCGTCTCACCGACCTTTGAGAGGCAGGGGAGACATGCTCGCCCGAAACAGACTGGCGGCGTCCGCCGCCGCGGGGCTGGCGCTGGCGACCGTGCTGGCGGCGCCCGCCGCGGCGCAACCGCGACCGAAGATTCCCGAGCCGACCCCCAACCCCTGGCAGATGCGCCACTGGCCGAAGACCCAGCCGTGGCAGGAGAGCCAGCGGACGCGCACCTTCGCGGCCGGGCGTCCGCGCCCCATCGACCCGCAGGACTACGAGCTGCCCGACACGATGACGTGGGACGACTACAAGCCCGTCCCAGGCACGAACTGGGCCGACCCCTCGCGCAAGGGCTCGGTGCGGAACTTCAAGGGCGCCGTGGTGCTGGTCGACTACCCCAACCAGCCGTTCGTGGTGACCCAGCCGAAGAACTCCACCATCTTCGGCAACCCCTCGCTCGTCGGGAACATCCCGCGCGAGCAGGTCCCGCAGTTCTACCAGGACTTCCTCAACAAGCCGCAGCCCCTCAACCACGGGCACACGCTGCACGAGTACTGGATGGAGGACTCCGGCGGACGCTACGGCGTGGAGCTGACCGCGTTCGGCGTGTACCGCATGCCCGCCAAGGACCACGAGTACGGCGTCGACTCCATGCAGGGCGGCACCGGCTGCCCGACCGGCGACACCTGCCGCCGCGACCTGCGCCGCGACGCCCGCGCCGCCTGGATCGCCGACGTGGGCGAGGAGAAGGCCGCCGAGTTCGACTTCGTCTTCTACCTGTCGGCCGGGCAGGACGAGTCGTCCACCTGGGAGGAGTTCGGGCGGATGAAGTTCGCCTCCAAGGAGGACGTCCCGCCCGAGTGGGGGCCGCAGGACCCGAACCTGCCCAACTGGGTGAAGACCCGCTACGTCGACTGGACGTCCTGGGCCGCCGGCTCCACCATCTGGCCGAACGCGGTGACCGGCAGCTCCACGCAGGCCGAAAGCTCCGGCATGGGCGTGTTCGCCCACGAGTTCAGCCACATCCTCGGCATCGGCGACAACTACAACAACCCGTACGGCGAGCCGCCCCGCCGCTCGTACTCGGGCCCGTGGGAGATGCTCAGCCGCGGCTCGTTCAACGGCCCCGGCGGCCCGCACAGCCGGTGGACGATCCCCGCCACCGGCGGCGGCTCCATGGGCGCCCAGCACATGCTGCGCAACAAGCTCAAGCTCGGCATCGTCGACGAGTCCAAGGTCCTGCAGATCAGCCGGGACGCCCTCGCCGCGTCCGGTGTCGTGGTCGCCAAGGTGACGGCCCGCGCCGTCCAGCCCGGCAAGGGCGAGCTGGCGGGCATCAACCTCAAGCTCGGCGAGGGCGGCGACAAGAGCCCCGCCTGCGACCCCGCCGCCGACCCGCTGTGCGACGGCGGCGGCTACGACAACTACACCGTCGAGGTCGTCGACCGGATGGGCTTCGACTCGTTCACGCCCGACTCCGGCGTGCTGATCGCCAAGACCAAGGACCGCGACAACGCCCCGTTCATCTGGGTGAAGGACGCCAACCCGCAGGACATCGACAAGGTCGACTACGTCCTGCCGGACGGCCGGCCGCAGAAGCTGACGATCGGCGACTACCGGCAGCTGTCGGACGCGCTGTTCCACGCGGGCACCGACTCCGGCAGCGAGTTCGAGTACGTCGACGAGGCCAACCGCCTGCACTTCTACGTGATCGACCTGAAGCGCGACAAGCGCGGTGTCCTCTCGTACACCGTCGCCGTCCGCTCCCTGGACGGCGCCGGCCCCGCCCGCCGCGGCGTCCGCGTCGGCTCCGCCACGGTCCGGTCCGCCCGCTCCGGCTGGGTCAAGTGCACCCTCCCGCTGCGCAACACCGGCAAGGGCGGCACGGGCTACAGCGCCGCCGACGTCTTCCGCCTGAAGGCGAGCTCCGCGAAGTGGGAGACGTGGCTGCCCAACGCCCTGGCCACCGCGAAGGCCGGAGCCTCCACCACCGTCGAGGTCTGGGCCAAGCCGTCCCCCGGCGCGTCCCGCAAGGCCGACGTGAAACTGACCGCCACGTCCGAAAGCGACCCCACCAAGACCTCGACCGGCACCTGCCGAATCCGCTGACGAAGAGGCCGTCCGGGCGGCCGAGCGCCGCCCGGACACCTCCCTACACTCGAACGGTGACGTCTCGCGGACTTCCCTCCACGCGCATTCCGTCGGACGAACAGATCCGTGCCCTGCACGAGAAGTACGCGCCGACCCAGGAAGCGTTCGAGTTGGTCTACACGCATTGCCGGATCGTCTGCGAGGTGGCGGAGCAGCTCATGGCGCGTCAGCGCCTGGACGTTGACGCCGACCTCGTGCGCGCCGGCTGCCTCCTGCACGACATCGGCGTCTACCAGCTGTACACGCCGTCCGGCGAACTGGACCACGCGACCTACGTCCGCCACGGCGTCCTCGGCCACGAGCTGCTGCGAGAGCTGGGATACCCCGACGTGCTGTGCCGCTTCTGCTCCTGCCACACCGGCGTCGGGATCACCCGCGACGACATCGTCGCCCAGTGCCTGCCCATCCCGCCGGGCGACTACGTCGCCGAGACCGCCGAAGAGGAACTCGTCATGTACGCCGACAAGTTCCACAGCAAGACGACGCCGCCCGTGTTCGTCACCGCCGCCGCCTTCACCGAGAAGATCAGCCGCTTCGGCGAGGCCAAAGCCCGGGAGTTCGCCCGCATGCGCTCCCGCTACGGCGACCCCGACCTCACCCCCTTGGCCGCCGCCTACGGCCACTCCGTCCGCTGACCGGGCTCCCTGCCTGCTCCGCAGGGCACACCTGCGGTCTGAAGACGGAGCGCTGCGGACGAATCCAGTGGCGGGTGCCACGCAACTGCATGAGCGGTCCGAGCATGTGCGCTGTTCAGTGCGCACCCGGGGCGGGGGCTAGTCGCGGGTGTTGGTTTGGATCTCGCTGACGATGAGGGGGGACGTGGAGGTCGAGGACATGTCGTCCAGGGTTCCTCCGGCCTGGTCGCAGGCGCCGGTGCAGGTCCAGTTGACCCGCCAGGTGATGGTGGCGCTGATCGTGTACGCGCCGCCGGGGCGGCCCGCCGAGGAGCGGTTGTAGGTGTAGCCGCAGTCGGTGCCCTTCGGCGAGCCCGCGGTGGTGCAGGTGACCGTGTTCTCTCCCATGTTCCAGACGACCGACTGCGGTTCCGCCGTGGCGGTGACGGTCTGGCCGCCCGCCGAGGCCCGTGCCACCCGTGGAGCGAAGTCCTGGCGGTCGATCCAGAGGGAGGTGCGCACCTTCACGTAGGTGCGCGGGCTCGGGGCGGTGTGGATGGTCGGCGTCGGGATCGTGAGCTGGTCGCGCGCCATCTCGGCGACGGCTGCGGTGGGCACGACCTCGGCGGGCTCCGGGGTGTCGTCGACGAGGTTGCAGGCGAAGGCGCCCTCTTCCTCCGGGCAGCCGAGGTCCTCGTCCACGGGGACGGCGCCGCCGCCGGTGGGGGCGCCGCCACCGCCTCCGCCGCCGGAACCCGGGCGGACCGAGCCGCCGCCGGCGCAGACGCGGACCGTCCGCCCGCCCTGGTCGACGCAGGGGGCGGCCGAGGCGGTCCGCGGGAGGAGGAGCAGCGCACCCGCGGGCAGCAGGCTCAGGGCGAGGGCGGCGGCGGTCGGCCGCGTCGGAGTGGTCAGCATTTCTTCCCCAGCGTGGCTTTGAAGGCTTTCCAGGTGCCCGCCTCGTACTTCATGAACACCTGGTAGAGCGCCGTACCGCCGGGCAGGCTGCCGAGCCGTTCGCCGGTCTTGGCGGAGTAGCGGTAGGCGCCGAGGGTCCGGACGCAGTCAAGAACGATCACCTGCGTCCCGTCGGTGCTGCGGCCCTGGATCTTCGGATTGAGGACGTTGGTGAAGCGCCAGAATTCGCCTTTGGCCTTGGTCCGCTCCACGTCCTCGGTGACGGTGGACAGGAGCGGGTCGGCGGCGACGTCCGCGAGCGGGGCGGGGTCGTTGGTCTCGTACACCTGCTTGTAGACGCGCTGGTATTCGCGGTAGCGCTGCAGGACGACCCGGTCGACCTGGGCGGTCGGAAGGGCCGACGGCGGGGCGGCGGTCGCGGCGGGCGGGGCGGAGGCGCCGCCGAAGGTGCCGCTCGGCCGGAAGGCGCCGTCGGACGACGATGACCGCCCGCAGGCGGCCGTCGCGACGGTCAGGACGAGGGCGAGGCATGCGCAGCGGGCGGGCCCGGAGTCGCGGAACAGGCCAATCAACCGGGCGCGCATCGCCATCCCTGATCACGCAGCCGACAACGGGGCGGAGTACGGCCGCAAGCTTACAGAGGGGCTGGAGAGCGGAAAAGAGCTTCGTTGGCATGCCCCGTCATGGACGCGAAAAGGTAAAGCGACGGTGTTGTCCGAACTGGCACGATGTGTCCGTGATTGAAGTGCAGGAACTGACGAAACGGTTCGGGACGGTCCGGGCCGTGGACGGTGTGAGCTTCACGGCCCGGCCGGGGGAGGTGACCGGGTTCCTCGGGCCGAACGGGGCGGGCAAGACGACGACCCTCAGGATGCTGCTCGGGCTGGTGACGCCCACGTCCGGGCGGGCCCTGATCAACGGGCGCCGGTACGCCGAGCTGGAACGGCCCGTGATGGAGGTGGGGGCCGCGCTGGAGGCGACCGGGTTCAACCCAGGGCGCACCGCGCGCGACCACCTGAAGGTCGCGTGCATGGCGGCGGGGCTGCCGTTGCGGCGCGCGGACGAGGCGCTGGAGGCGACCGGGCTCGCGGAGGCGGCCGACCGGAGGGTGATCGGGTTCTCGCTGGGCATGCGGCAGCGGCTGGCGCTGGCGGAGGCGACCCTCGGCGAGCCCCGCGTGCTGATCCTGGACGAGCCGGCCAACGGCCTGGACCCGGCGGGGATCCACTGGCTGCGGGAGTTCCTGCGGCATCTGGCGGGCCAGGGCTGCACGGTGCTGGTGTCGAGCCACGTGCTGGCGGAGGTGGAGCAGGTCGCCGACCACGTGGTGATCGTCGCGCGGGGGCGGGTGCTGCGGGACGCGCCGCTGGCCGAGCTGGTCCGGCGCGGTGAGCTCACGGTGCGGACGCGGCAGCCCGAGGAGCTGCGGCGGGCGCTGGAGGACGCGGGCGCCGCCGTGCGGGCCGAGGACGGCCTGCTGCGGGTGAGCGGCGTGGACGCCGAGCGGGTCGGGCGCGCCGCGCTGGAGGTCGGGGCGGTGCTGACGGAGCTGGTCGAGGAGCGGTCCGGGCTGGAGGACGTCTTCCTGGAGCTGACCCGGGCGGAGATGGGGGAGACGCAGTGATCCGGTTGATTCGGGCGGAGCTGCTGAAGATCCGGTCCACCCGGATGTGGCTCGGCATGCTGGGCCTCAGCGTGGGGTTCTCGCTGCTCGGGCTGGGGTTCTACCTCGCGCTCGCGGGCGTCGAGATGGAGGGCGGGCAGTCGCTGCCGCCGGTCACCGACCCGGACATGGTGCGCGCGATCTACGCCAGCGCCAGCAGCGGGGTGCTGTTCATGATGATCCTCGGGATCATCGGGATCAGCGGCGAGTACCGGCACGGGACGATCACGCAGGCGTTCCTGGTGACGCCGCGGCGGGGCCGGCTGCTGGCGGCCAAGCTGGTGTCGTACTTCGTGTTCGGGCTGGGGTTCGGCCTGGCGACGGTGCTGGCGACGGTGGCGGTGGCGGTGCCCGGGCTGGCGATCCGCGGCGGGTCGGCGTCGCTGCTCGACCACGACGTCCCGACGATCCTGGGCGGGACGGTGCTCGCGATGGGCCTGTACGCGCTGGTCGGTCTCGGGCTGGGCGCGCTGATCCGCAACCAGGTCGCGGCGATCCTGGTGGCGGTCGGCTGGGTGCAGATCGTCGAGGCGATCGTGACGGTGGCGGTGCCGCAGGTGGGGCAGTGGCTCCCGGGCGGAGCGGTGCGCGCGGTCACCAGGACGACCGGCGGGTTCGGCGGCCTGGACGAGCTGAACACCCTGCCCGTGTGGGGCGGTGTGCTGCTGCTTCTGGCCTACGGGCTGGTGTTCGCGGCGATCGCGGCGGTCACCACGGTCCGCCGCGACATCACCTGAGGCCCCGCTTGACCTGAACCGCGCTTGAGGTTGCAGCCTCGTCGGGACGAGGTTCCCGAACGGGAGGGCTCAACCGTGCGAGCGGTGTGGTTGAAGGAGTTCGGCGGGCCCGAGGTGCTCGTCGCAGGTGAAGCCCCGGACCCCGCGGCGGGGCCGGGGCAGGCGGTCGTCGACGTGGCGTTCGCCAACATCACGTTCATAGAGACGCGGTTCCGCGCGACCGGCGACGGGCCGTTCAAGGCGCAGCCGCCGATGATCCTCGGCAACGGCGTCGGCGGTGTCGTGGCGGCGGTGGGCGACGGCGTTGACCCGGGGCTGGTGGGCAAGCGGGTGGTGACCGGCACCGGCGGTTCGGGCGGGTACGCCGAACGGGTCGCGGTGGACGCGGCGGGCTTGTACGTGGTGCCCGACGCGCTGGAGATGGACACCGCGGTCGCACTGCTGGCCGACGGGCGCACCGCCATGTTGCAGCTGCGGGCCGGCGCCCCGCGCGCGGGGGAGCGCGTGTTGGTGGAGGCGGCCGCGGGAGGCGTCGGGACGCTGCTGGTGCAGCTCGCCAAGGCGGCCGGGGCGACGGTCGTCGCGGCGGCGGGCGGTCCGCGCAAGCTGGAGGTGGCGCGGGAGCTCGGCGCCGACGAGACCGTCGACTACCTGAAGCCGGACTGGACCGAGCACCTCGACGGGGTGGACGTCGTCTTCGACGGCGTCGGCGGCGCCGTGGCGCGTGCCGCGTTCCGGCTTCTGCGCCCGGGGGGACGCATGGTCAGCTACGGCCTTGCCAGCGGCGAGTGGGCCGACGTGTCCGAGGAGGAGGCGGCCGAGCGCGGCGTGACCCTGGTCAAGCCGCAGGTGACGCCCGAGCTGCTGCGCGAGAGCACCGAGAGCGCGCTCGCCGAGGCCGCCGCCGGACGGCTGCGTCCGCTGATCGGCCAGCGGTTCCCGCTGGAACGCGCCGCGGACGCGCACGCGGCCATCGAGGCGCGCGCGACCGTCGGCAAGACCCTGCTGGAGGTGCGGTGATGGAGAGGCTCAAGGTCGGGGTCGGACTGTCGTCGGCGGACCCGCGGCTGATCCCGCAGGCGCGGCTCGCCGAGGAGGCCGGGCTGGAGTCGGTGTGGACGGGGGACCACTTGATCGCGGTGAAGCCGTTCCTCGACAGCACGCTGCGGCTGGCCGCGGCCGCGGCCGCGACCGAACGCATCAAGCTCGGCTTCGGCGTGATGGTGCTGGCGCTGCGTCCGGTCGCGTGGGCGGCCAAGCAGATCGCGACCCTGCAGCACCTGTCGGGCGGGCGGGTGCTGCTGGGCGTCGGCGCGGGCGGGGCCGTGCACGGTGACGCGGCATGGAAGGCCGTGGGCGTCCCCTACGCCGAACGCGGCAGGCGCACCGACGCCGCGCTGGAGGTCCTGCCGGACCTGGTCGAGGGCAGGCCCGCGATCGTCAACGGCGAACAGGTCACGCTGGAGCCGGGCGCGCCCATGCCGCCGCTGCTCATCGGCGGCGGGCTCGGCAAGGGGACGACACGCCGCCTGCTGCGGTTCGGGGGCGAGTGGTACGCGGGGTTCCCCACGCCGGGCGCCCTCAAGGACGCGGCGGCGCGGCTGGCGGAACTGGCCGCCGAGCAGGGCCGCCCGGCACCGAAGCTGACCGCCAGCGTCAGCATCGGCCTGGGAGGCCTTCCCGCGTCCGTGGTCGACGCCCAGGTGCGAGGGCTGATGCAGTACGGCATGCCGGAAGAGGCAGCGCGCAACGCGCTGGCCGTGGGAAGCCCCGCACAGGCCGCCGAACGCGTGGCCGCGTTGGCGGAAGCGGGGGCGCACCGCGTCATCGGCCTGCCCTTCGGAGGAGACCCGTTGCGCCAGATCGAACTGCTGGGGGAGACGGCGCGTCTGCTCGCGGCTTGAGGCCGGTGAGGAAGGTGTGCAGCGCGCGCTCGTAGGCGGCCGGGGCCACGTTCCACGCCTCGGTGTGGTCCGCCCGGGCCGAGACGTGGGTCACCAGCCCTTTGGGCGCGCGTTCGGCGAACTCGTAAGACGGGCGGTTGTCCACCATGGAATCGGAGTCCGTGGTGAACAGCAGCACCGGGGTCTTCAGGTCGGGGGCGTACCGGCGCTGGTCGTAGTCGGCCAGGTCGATGCCGGTACGCCATTGCAGGACGCGTTTGGCCGCCGCGGTGACGAAGCCCGGCAGGTTACGGGCGGAGGCCTGCTTGTCGAGGGTGGCGTTCCAATCCATCACCGGGGAGTCGAGCACCACGCCTTGGATGAACCCCGGGTCGTCGGAGCGGCGCAGGGTCGTCATCACCATCGCCCCGCCCATCGACCATCCGTACAGCACCACCCCCGTGGCGCCCTGGGAGCGCGCGTACGCCACGGCGGACGCGACATCCCGCCATTCGGTGTCGCCCAGGTGGTTGCGGCGGTCCGGTGAAGGGGGCGCCCCGACGTCGTTGCGGTAGGCGATGGACAGCATGGGCAGCCCCAGGCGGTGCACGGCCGGCATGGCGCGGAACGTTTCGGCTCTGTCCGCGTTGCGTCCGTGCACCGCGATGACCCATGTCGTCCGGGAGGTCCTGCCAGGCAGGAACCACGCGGGCATCGCGCCGACCTGCGTGGGATAGGTGACGTCCCGGAACTCCAAGCCCAGCGCGCGCCGGGGGTCCCCCTCGTACACCCAGTGGTCGAAGTGGACGCGTGCGCCCTTGACGAGCGTGCCGTGGGAGACGCTCGTCACCTTACGGACGACGCTGCGCGCGTCTTGGCTCACCACTGGACCCAGCAGCGCGCGTCCGCCTTTCCACGCCAACCCCCACGTGCCCGGCCGTACGGTTGCCTCGTCCCGGGGGAGCGTCACGGTGCCGTCCCCGACGTCCAGCACGGTCAGAGGGAACTGCTTGTCGTGCGACACTTCGGTGGCGACACCGGAGAAGTACCAGCCGGCCCCGGTCGTCCCGAGGCCCAGCACGACGACGGCGGCCAGCGCCGCGGTCAGCAGACCTCGTCCACCGCGGTGGCGACGTCGGGCTGGAGGAGTGACAGGGGGCTCGGCGACAGAGACCGCTTCGTCCGACATGAGAACCGACCGTATCCCTCAGGGCGAGGGGTGCAGCAGCGACTCACGCACGTCCATCAAGGCGAAGCCCAGCAGGTTCGACCCCCGCCACTGGGACGGCCGCCGCGCCTCGGGCCGGTCCTCGCTCAGGCCGATGCCCCAGATCGTGTCGAACGGGCTGGCCTCCACCAACACTTTCCCGTTCGTCCCCAGCAGGAAGTCCCGCAGCTTCTCATGGGCGCCGAACTTGGCCTTGTTGCCGGCGACGACGATGTCGTACCGGTGCCGGGCCCACGTGTCCTCGTCGAAACCCTTGACCCGGCGCCCCAGCGCCTTGGCCCGGCCCGGGTCCGGATCGGCGAGGATCCGTTCGACCGCCTGCACGTCGCCGAACAGTCGCGCCTTCTCGGCCATCATGTAGTGCTCGGCCGTCGCGTAGGTGACGCCGTCCACCGTGAACGGTGACGGATACCACTGGCTGAGGCACCCTTTCGGCTTCGTGCCGCCCCAGAACAGCACGAACTCCGGGAGCTCGCCGCGCCGCTCCAGCTCGATCAGCTGCTCGATGCGCATGCCCCCGAGGATCGGGCACCCGGCCGAGGACGGGCAACGCATTTGCGGATGAACGGAACGCACCGCGGTGTCCGTAGAGCCCGATACCCTGCCCAAGGTCCGGCAACGGTGGTGATGGGGGGACATGCCCGTGTCGGGGTCGGGTGACCGCGCGGCCGAACTGGAACGGCAGGTCGTCGAGTTCGTCCAGGGGACGGCGCCGTCGGGATGGCGCCGCATCGACCTGCGCTGCGCGGCCACGGTGGCGGTGAGCGAGGTGACCGTGGCCGTGCTCACCGCCGACGGCGCGGCCGTCCCGTCCGAGACCGTGCCGGCCCGGCTCACCGAGCTCTTGATGGAGCTGCGTCGCGCGCACTACGAACCCGACGACGGCACCTGGTTCTCCGCACTGTTCCTGATCGAGCCGGGCGGCCGCGTCGAGCGGCTCTACAACCGCGACTTCGACCCCGGCTGGGACCCGCCGATCCCCGCCGAGTGCTTCCAGCGCGACCAGGAGGTCATGCCGCGCGCCCCAGACCGCATGCCCGCATGGCTGCGGGCGCGCCTGGACGGCCGCGAGCCGGAGCACCGGCCCGAACCCGCCGCCCCCGAGCCGCTCGACCCGATCCGGCAAACGGAGTTGGTCACCCGCGATCTGGCGGTGGCGCTGGCCGACCGCGCTCCGGCGCTGTGGCGTCGCCTCCACGGCTGCTACCAGGCGGTGGGCGACCACATTGAGTTGCCGCCGGTGACGGTGTTCTTCGACGACGGCACCACGCGTCCGTGGGCGCCGCCCGCCGCCGTCGGGGCGCTGCTGGACCGCCTGCGCGCCGGCATGTACGCGTACGGGGGCGCCACATGGTCGCGGTTCGACTTCCAGGTGCGCTTCGAGGACGGCAGGGTGCTGGTCGACGGAAGCCACGCGGGCGACGCGGAACCCGCCTGGACCACCGAGCCCACCGCCGAAGACGTCCGCAAGGAGCTGCAGCGCTTCCCTGTGGAGAAGGTCCCCGAGTGGATGAGCCGCCGCCTGGCCGCCGCGTCCCCGCAGCCCGCGGCGCGGACGCCGCGCAAGGCGCGCGTCTTCGACCATCCCGGATCGGACGGCGCCCCGCCCTCGGTGTCGCGTCCGCCCGTCGCCCCCGAAGAGATCGACCGTCTGGCGGACTACCTGAACAGCGCGCCGCTGGTGCGGGCCGCCCGCTCGTACGCCCCCGACCAGCTCGCCCCCGAACGCGGTGACCGGGTGCCGCTGACGTTTCACACTGACGGCACCTGGGTCTGGGCCGGCGCGGTCGGCTACTACCTGCGCGAGCACGGGATCCCGCCCGAGCCCGACCTTGTGGAGCACATCCGCGCCCAGGGGTTCCGCGTCCCCGAGGTGGACGACGCCGCCATGGAGGCCGCCGGTGCCGCCCTGTCCGGCAAGCCCGCCGCGGCGCCGCCGCCCGTTGACCCGGTGTCCGCGTACTCCTCCGTTGCTCCGCCGGGTGCGGTCCCCGTCGCCGGACAAGCGCCACCCGTGCACGAGCCGCCGCAGGAGCAGGGGCCCATGTCAGGCTTTGCGTCTGCGGCTGCACCGCCTACTGCCGAAGCGGTTCCGGCGGGGCCGGAAGCAGGGCTTGTTCCCGGCCCTTCCTATGCGTCTGCCTCTGCCCCGGATTCCGGCGGGGCCTTTCAGGACGCCGGCCCCGCCGCGAATTCCGGTGCGGTTGCCGAGCCCGAGCACGCGTCCGGGCAGCAGCCGCCGCACGGGGCAGAGCACGCGCCTGCCCCAGAGGCCGGTCATGCGGCGAACACGGACCCCGCACCTGACGAGAAGACACCGGAGCCGACGACCGCCGCCGCGAACGACTCCGGCGCCGCCTCCGAAGAATCGCCTGCCGCCGAGCGCAACGCGGGCGACGGCGGGTACCGGTGGCGGACGTTCGTGCTGAAGCCGGAGGGCGAGGTCTGGCTCTCTCGGGTGCAGCAGCGGCTTGAGGAACTCGGCGTCGACCCGAGTGCGTACCGGCTGCGGGATACGGCCGAGGGCGCGTGGTGCCTGGTTCAGGACGGTCTGCGTTGGGCCGTGTTCCGTTACGAGGAGGGGGAGCGTCGGAACGAGGCCGTCTTCGACCGCGGGGAGCAGGCCGCCGCCCAGTTGCTGGGGGCCCTGCTGCTCGTCCCCCGGAACGATGTCCGGGACGCGCCGGCGACGGCTGCGAACGTCCCAGCGGCCCCACCTACCAGCGCCGAGACCCCGCCCAGCACGCCGCTCACCATTGCGGACGTCCCGCCTAACGTTGCGGACGCCCCGCTCACCATGGCAGACGTGCCGCCCAGCACTGGGGATGCTCCGCTCACCATGGCGGACACGCCCACTGGTGTCGCGGACGCGCAGCCCATCAACACACCGCCGGGGGATGTGGGTGCGCCGTTGACCATGGCAGATGTGCCGCCCAATGCGGACAGCCCGGCCGGTACCGCGGGCGTCCCGCTCACCATGGTGGACACGCCGTCCAGCGTTGCGGACGCCCCGCCCGCCAACACGCCGCCTGGGGATGAGGGCGCGCCGCTGACCATGGCAGACGTACCGTCTAGCGAGGACGGCCCGGCCGGTACCGCGGGCGCTCCGCTCACCATGGCGGATCGGCCGCCGGTGTTCGAACCGATGCCGGGGGAGCCGCCCCTCAGCCTGTTCCGCGACAAGGCGGAGGTCGAGCTGCAGGTAGGCGCGACCGTGGACCGGTTCGGAGAGGCCGACGGCAACGTGCTGTACGCGGCGCGCATTCCGTTCGGGCAGCGTTCGCTCCCCCCGGATTGGGTCGACCGGCCCTACCACCTGTACCGGGTGGAGCGGCCGGTGCGGGCGCTGTCGGGGGTCGCCATTCCGTGGTTCGACCAACCCGGCGGCGGCACCGCCTACGTGTTCGCGCGGTCCGTGGGCGATCTGGTCGCCGACGGCGTTCTCGCGGAGGTGCGGGACGTCCCGCCGCCGCCCGGATGAGCCGCGGGGCGGCCCCGGGTCAGGCCGAGCCGATCTGGGAGACCAGGTCCAGGCCGAGCAGCAGGTCGAGATGGATGAACGTCTCCAGCTTGGCGCCCGGAGCCACGTCCGGATCCTCGGCGAGCCGGTCGAGTGTCGCCAGCGCGGCGGGGCTGTTCAGGTCGTCGGCCAGGGCGTCCTGGCCTCGCGCCGCATAGGTCGGGTCCATGGGACGTCCCGGGGAGCGGGCCCACTCGGCCATCAGCCCGCGCCAGCGCGACAGGTCGTCCCGTGCGCGCTCGGCCGCGGCGGCCAGGTCGGCGGGCTCCCGGTAGCGGACGCGCAGCACCCCCAGCCGCAGACACAGGGGATCGTCCCCCGCCGGCGCGGCGTCGGGCACCACTACCGAGAGTCCGGGCCCGGGGGCGGGGCCGACGAACACCGCCGTGTCCGAGGCGGGCGCGGGGGCGACGGGGAAGTCCGGCAGGTTGAGGTCCGAGAACCCGTACGCCGACGGCTCCACGCCCTCGGCACGGGTCACCACGACCGGACGGCGGCCCGTGCGCTCGGCCACGCGCCGCAGCAGATCGGCGACGATCAGCGCCCGGTCGGCGCCGGCGGCGACGTGGACGCGCAGCGGGCCGCGCGCGACCTCCTCGGCCCGTCCGGTGCGATGGTCGTGCAGCCGCAGCATGCCCCCAGGCTAGAAGCCGGGCGGCGCCTCGGGGGCAGCGGCCGCCGTGTCGGCCTTGCGGACGGCGGCGAAGCGCAGCCGCACGTAGTCGGCCACCCAGCCGGATTCACGGCGCAGCGCCGGCGCGGCCAGGTCGTTGATGCGGGCCAGCAGCGGCTCGACCAGCTCGGGCGGCACCTCGGCGAGGGCGCCCGCGGCGTAGGTGCGCACCCAGTCCGCGGCGCCGTCCGGGCCCTCGGTCATGCGGGTGGGGCGGTCGGCGTGCTCCAGCAGCCGGATCGTGAAGCCGCCCGCCTCCAGCCTGGCGGCGTACTCGGCCGGGCTGGGGAAGTACCAGGGCAGCTCCGGCTCGCCGAGCCCGAACACCCGCCAGGCGGTCTGCATGGCGGCGATCAGCTCGGCGCAGTTGCCCGCCCCGCCCAGCTCGCCGACGAACCGGCCGCCGGGCCGCAGCGCCGCGTGCACCCGCGCGATGACCGCGTCCGGATCGCGGTTCATCCAGTGCAGGGCGGCGTTGGAGGCGACGGCGTCGTACTTCTCGGTGGTGGTGAAGGTGTGGGCGTCGCCGACCGCGAACGACAGACCGGGGTTGAGCGCCCGGGCTTGGGCGATCATCTCGGGGTTGCCGTCGATGCCCAGCACCTCGGCGCCGCGCTCGGCGATCTGCGCGGTGAACGTGCCCGTGCCGCACCCCAGGTCGATGATCCGCTCACCGGGCTGGGGGTCGAGCAGATCGACCAGGGGCGCGCCATGCGCGGAGACGTACCCGAAAGCGGAGTCGTACGTCGTGACGGCCCAATTCACCGTCGTAATTTATCCGAAAAACGGCCACTCGCGGGGTGGCGTTGCAGCAGGCGGGCGGCGTAGAGTGATCGGCTTCACTGATGGCGACGACCGTCCACGTTCCGTGGTCGGGCGCCCCCTGCCGGACGAGGGGCGCCGGTCGCGTACGGTCGGGGCCATGGACGAACGCGCGGGGACGCTCGGCGAGGTGCGGGTCGTGGGCGCCGAACGTCCCGACGGTCTTGAGCTCCGCACCCGTGGCCTTGCCTCCCGCGGGCTGCCCGAACTGCGCGTCCGCGGTCTCGCGCCCTACCTCGGCCAGGGGTGGGCGCGCATCCTGGCCGCGCTCGCCGGACGCGTCGCCGCGTCCGGCGGCCCGCCTTCCGGGGACGTGGAACTGGCGCCCGACGTGGCGTTCAGCCTGGCGCCCGGCGAGGGGCATCTCGTGCCCGGACCTCCCGACGGCTTCACCGGCCGGGTGGACGAGTGGAGACGCGAGGTCGTCTTCCGGCTGTTCCCCTCCGCCCGCTCTTGACGGGCCCTCTCCGCTGAGGTCGCTTTCGGACACGCCCGTGTCCGAGAGACGCCGTCGAGACCCGCGCGCAGGCCCGCTCCCGCGCCACCGGATCGCTTTCTAGAATCCTGTTCGACAATCGTCTCCGGGAGAGGGGCGCAGGTGTCGTACAGCGAGATCGACTACCGGGTGCGGGACGGGATCGCCACGCTCACGCTGAACCGGCCGGAGCGGCTGAACGCCTACACCTTCACCATGCGGCGCGAGATGCTCGACGCGTTCGACGCGATCGACGCCGACGACGACGTGCGGGCGGTGGTGGTGACCGGCGCGGGCCGGGCGTTCTGCGCCGGGGCCGACCTCGGGGCGGGCGGCGCCACCTTCGACCGGGAGAAGTCCCAGGACATGTTCGCGGGCGAGGACGACGTCCTGGACGACGGCACGCCCCGCGACGGCGGCGGCACGGTCGCGCTGCGCGCGGCCCGCTGCCTCAAGCCGTTGATCGTCGCGTTCAACGGCGCGGCCGTCGGCGTCGGCGTCACGATGACGCTGCCCA
The DNA here is from genome assembly GCF_001552235.1 of Actinomadura rubrobrunea NBRC 15275. Lineage (NCBI taxonomy): Bacteria > Bacillati > Actinomycetota > Actinomycetes > Streptosporangiales > Thermomonosporaceae > Actinomadura > Actinomadura viridilutea. The sequence continues at coordinate 21,137 of NZ_BCQU01000065.1, forward strand.
TGGACGTGCGGCTGGCCGCCGACACGGCGAAGTTCGGGTTCGTGTTCGCCCGGCGCGGCATCGTCACCGAGGCCGCGTCGAGCTGGTTCCTGCCGCGTCTGGTCGGCATCTCCCAGGCCATGGAGTGGGCGGTGACGGGACGGGTGTTCGACGCGGCCGAGGCGCTGCGCGGCGGCCTGGTGTCGCGGGTCGTCCCGCCCGACGAGCTGCTGCCCGCCGCCTACGCGCTGGCCGCCGAGATCCGCGACAACACCTCCGCCGTGTCCGTGGCCGCGATCCGCCGCCTGATGTGGTCGGGGCTGTCGGCGTCGTCCCCGTGGGACGCGCACGTCGCCGACTCCCGCCTCATGGCCGCGCTGGGCGGCGCCCCCGACGCCCGAGAGGGGGTCACCGCGTTCCTGGAGAAGCGCGAGGCCGCATTCCCCATGAAAGTCACGACCGACCTCCCGCAGGAAGTCCCGGACTGGCCGATTCGCCCATGAAACGCCGTGGTGTGCGCCGCTTGACGCGGGGTATGCAGCGCCCAGCGGCAGGCGGGAGAGCGATGCGTTTCGGGGGGTGCGGTGCGAGGCAGGGGTTTCGTCGTCCTCGCGGTTCTCGGGCTGATGTTCGCCGCGGGGTGCGGCCCGGCCCCGTCCTATCGCGCCGGACCGGCCGGGGCGAAGGACGCCGACGGCGGCCCTGACGACGCGGGCCCGTCCGCCTCATCAGCCGGGCCAGGACGGGGGTCGTCCTCACCCTCCGCTTCGGAGGGGAACGAGGCGTCCGCGGAACAGCACGACCCCGGCCCGTCGATGCCGGCCACGCCCGAGCCGCGTCCGCGAAGGCTGCATTCCCCGGTCGACTGCTCGGTGGTCAAGTGCGTGGCGCTGACGTTCGACGACGGACCCGGCCCCTATACCGGCCGCCTGCTCGACGAGCTGCGGGCCGCCGACGTGCGCGCCACCTTCTTCCTCCTCGGGCAGAACGTGGCCGGGCACCGCCGCCTCGTGCGCCGCATGGTGCGCGAGGGGCACGAGGTGGGCAATCACAGCTGGTCCCATCCCGACCTGACCACGCTGCCGTCCGGGGAGGTGCGGGCGCAGGTGCTGCGGACCCAGCGGGCCGTCGAGGAGGCCGCCGGGGTCGCGCCCGTCCTGTTCCGCCCGCCGTACGGGGCGATCGACGCGCGGGTGGCGCGCACCGTCGGCATGCCCATGATCCTGTGGAGCGTCGACTCGCTGGACTGGCTGCACCGCGACGTCCGCCGCAACATCGTCGTCGGGGTCCGCAGGCCCCGGTCGGGCGGCATCGTGCTGTTCCACGACATCCACCGGCCCAGCGTCGCCGCCGTGCCGACCATCCTGGAGGGGCTGAAACGGCGCGGCTTCACCTTCGTCACCGTCTCGGAGCTGTTTGAAGGACGCCGCCTCGCGCCCGGCCGCCGGTACGCCGAACGCTGAGCCCGCGCCTTCCTGCCCGCGGGCGCCGTTCAGGCGCGACGGCCGCGCCGGGGCGGGGGAGCGGGCGGGACGACCTTGGCGGCCACCACGATGTCCTCGGGCACCTCGACCACCTCGCCGTGCCGCCGGCGGACCCGCAGCAGCCGACCGGACCACGATTCCAGGATGCCCACCACGTCGCTGTACTCCCCGGTGGGCAGCCGACGGCGCAGCGAGATCCGCTGCCCCGCGTCGGCCGGTGTGATCGACACCAGCGGCCGCGCGGCGCGACGGTCTGACATGTGAGGCCCCCCATGTCGAATCGACTACGCCGTGGTGGCAATACTATTCACAGCGAGCTTGCGGTGAGCCGTGGCGTACGGCGGGGCCGAAGGATCCGAGAGGAGTCACGAACGTGACCTACGTCATCGCGCAGCCCTGCGTGGACGTGCTCGACAAGGCGTGCGTCGAGGAGTGCCCTGTCGACTGCATCTACGAGGGGAAGCGAATGCTGTACATTCACCCCGACGAGTGCGTCGACTGCGGTGCGTGCGAGCCGGTCTGCCCGGTGGAGGCCATCTACTACGAGGACGACACGCCGGAGCAGTGGAAGGACTTCTACAAGGCGAACGTGGAGTTCTTCGACGAGCTCGGCTCGCCGGGCGGCGCGTCCAAGGTCGGCAAGATCGACAGGGACCACCCGATCGTGGCCGCCCTGCCCCCGCAGAACCAGGAGTAGGACCCGCCGACGACGGCGTGCCCCCGACCGAGGCCGGGGATCCCTGCGCCGTGGCGAGCCCGTGAGCCCGCCGTTCCGCCGGAAACGCAGCGCCCGTCCGGGGACGGACCCCTGAGGACCCCTGACGCGGGGGCCGGGGGCGGCCCCGTCGTGTGCGCGGCACCGGCGCCGATTGCGTACGCTCAAGGCCGTGGCCCGGACGTCGGGCCACGGCCTTCACGCTTCCCGGACGCGTGTCCTCCCGCGTGTCGGGTGCATGCGTCCGCCGAACTCGTCGGATGATCGTGACCGTCCGACCACCTGCGCAGAACGGAGCATCAGTGGTGTTCACGCTGCCGGACTTCCCGTGGGATCGGCTGCAGCCCTACCGGGAGCGCGCCCGGGCGCACCCCGGCGGGATCGTCGACCTGTCCGTCGGCACGCCCGTGGACCCCACGCCCGAGCCCGTGCGCGCGGCGCTGGCCGCGGCGGCGGACGCCCCCGGCTACCCGCAGACCTACGGGACCCCGCGGCTGCGCGAGGCCGTCGCGGGCTGGCTGCGGCGCCGCCTCGGGGTGACCGGGGCGGACCCCGACGCGGTGCTGCCGGTGATCGGCACCAAGGAACTGGTGGCGTGGCTGCCGACCCTGCTCGGCGCGGGCCCCGGCGACCGGGTCGTCTTCCCCGAACTGGCCTACCCGACCTACGACGTGGGCGCGCGCCTGGCCGGCGCCGAGCCGGTGCCCGCCGACGGGCTGCTGTCCCTCGGCCCCGTCAACCCGAAGATCGTCTGGGTCAACTCCCCGTCCAACCCGACCGGCAAGGTGCTGCCCGTCGAGCACCTGCGCAAGGTGGTGGCCTGGGCGCGCGGACGCGGCGCGATCGTCGTCAGCGACGAGTGCTACCTGGAGTTCGGCTGGGACCCCGACCCCGAGCGGCGGCCGGTGTCGATCCTGCACCCCGACGTGTGCGAGGGCTCGCACGAGGGGCTGCTGGCGGTCAACTCGCTGTCCAAGCGCTCCAACATGGCGGGCTACCGGGCCGGGATCGTCACCGGCGACCCGGCGCTGGTCAAGCGGCTGCTGGAGGTCCGCAAGCACGCCGGGATGATCGTCCCCGCGCCGGTGCAGGCCGCGATGATCGCCGCGTTCGAGGACGACGCGCACGTCGACGCCCAGCGCGAGCGCTACGCCCGCCGCCGCGCCGTCCTGCGCGAGGCGTTCGAACGCCACGGCTTCCGCATCGACCACTCCGAGGCGTCCCTCTACCTGTGGGCCACCCGCGACGAGCCCTGCTGGGACACCGTCGCGTACCTGGCCGACCTCGGCATCCTCGTCGGCCCCGGCGACTTCTACGGGCCGGGCGGCGCCCGGCACGTCCGCATCGCCTTCACCGCCACGGACGAACGCGTCGCCGCCGCGGCCTCCCGCCTCTGACCCGCGCCCCCACGCGCGTCGGCGCGTGACCCCGGCGGTGCCGGTGGACGCTCACACGGTCTTGCGGATGGTGTCGTCGACGGCGCGGCGGAACGCGGTCACCAGCGACTGGATCACCAGCGGTTTGAGCCTGCCCGCCAGCTCGATCAGCCGCCGCCGCTCGTCCGGCGGACGGCCGCGCTCCCGGTAGGGGCGGACGACCGTGTCCTGGAACACCTGCTGCAGCTCCTCGGCCAGCGCCCGGGTGTGCCGTTCGACGGCCTGATGCGTGGCCAGCAGCGTCTCCATCGGCATCGCCAGGTCGGCCAGCTCCGCGCCGACGCCGAGCAGCGCGGGGCTCACGATGCGCACCCTGCCGTCCCCCGCCGGTTCGACCACCCCGAGCGCCTGCAGCCGTCGGAGCGCGTCGTCGTCCAGCCGCCGCCCCGTCCGCCGGTCCAGCTCGTGCCGGTCGACCTCCTCGGGGGCCTCCGGAGCCCACGGCGACAGCAGCGCCCGGTGCAGCGCCAGGTCCTCGGGCGAGGCGTCGTCGGGCAGCCGCGCCAGGTGCCGTTCGATCGCCGCCAGCGTCAGGCCCAGCGACTGCAGCTCCCGGATCAGCTCCAGCCGGGCCAGGTGGACGGGCCCGTACAGGCCGGTGCGGCCGCGCAGTCGGGGCGGCGGCAGCAGGCCGCGACCGGCGTAGAAGCGCACCGTGCGCACGGTGAGCCCGGCGCGCGCCGCCAGCTCGTCGACCGTCAGCTCCTGGTCGTCCACCGTCCGGCCCCTCCCCCTATGTGACAGTTCCAGTGTTACATTGAACGGGGATCAGCAAGCACTTATCGAGGGAGCCGGGGACAGCGATGGCGCGCGACATCTTCACCGAGGAGCACGAGGCGTTCCGCGACGTGGTGCGGTCGTTCATCGCCAAGGAGATCGCCCCCTACCACGAGCAGTGGGAGCGGGACGGCGTCGTCTCCCGCGACGTCTGGCTCGCCGCCGGGCGGCAGGGCCTGCTCGGCATCGAGGTCCCCGAGGAGTACGGGGGCGGCGGCAACCCCGACTACCGCTTCTACGTCGTCCTCAACGAGGAGCTGGCCCGCGCGGGCGTGACCGGGCCGGGCTTCGCCGTGCACAACGACATCAACGGCTCCTACCTGCTGCGCCTGACCACCGAGGAGCAGAAGCGCCGCTGGCTGCCCGGCTACTGCTCCGGCGAGATCATCACCGCGATCGCGATGACCGAGCCCGCCGCCGGCTCAGACCTGCAGGGCATCCGCACCACCGCGATCCGCGACGGCGACGCCTACGTCCTCAACGGCTCCAAGACCTTCATCTCCAACGGCATCCTCGCCGACCTGGTCATCGTCGTCGCCAAGACCGACCCGTCCGCCGGGCACAAGGGCGTCAGCCTCCTCGTCGTCGAACGCGGCATGGAGGGCTTCGAACGCGGCCGCAACCTGGAGAAGGTCGGCATGCACGCCCAGGACACCGCCGAGCTGTTCTTCAACGACGTGCGGGTGCCCAAGGAGAACCTCCTCGGCGAGGAGGGCATGGGCTTCATCTACCTGATGCAGAACCTGGCCCGCGAACGCCTGTCCATCGGCGTCGGCGCGCAGGCCGCCGCGGAGGCAGCGTTCGAGCAGACCCTGGAGTACTGCCGCACCCGCGAGGCTTTCGGCCGTCCCATCGGCAAGTTCCAGTACAACCGCTTCACCCTCGCCGAGATGAAGACCGAACTCACCGTCACCCGCAGCTTCACCGACGAATGCATCGCCAAGGAATCGCGCGGCGAACTGACCGCCGAAGAGGCGGCGATGCTCAAGTACTGGAACACCGAACTGCTCAAGCGCGTCGTCGACCGGTGCGTCCAGCTCCACGGCGGATACGGTTACATGACCGAATATCCGATCGCCAAGGCCTACCAGGACGTGCGCATTCAAACCATCTTCGGCGGCACCACCGAAATCATGAAGGAAATCATCGGGCGCTCCCTCGGCGTGTGACGCCGGGTGATCAGGGCTTGCGGCAGACCGCCCCGTACACGTCGACGTCCTCCGGTTCGCCGAAGGCGGTGGATTCCGGCCGCCACTTCAGGCACGACACCTGCCCCGGCTCGATGAGCTCCAGCCCTTCGTAGAGCTCGGCGAGCTGGGCGGGTTCGCGCAGCACATAGGGCACGGCGCCGGTGTCGTCGTATTCCTGCTGCGCCTTCTTCAGCGCCTCGCCCTGCACCTCGTACGTGCCGTCGTAGTGGATGAAGAAGCTGCCGGGGCAGAGGGCGTCCAGCAGGCGCCGCACGATCGCCTTGGCCTCGTCCCAGTCCTCGATGTGGCCGAGGATGCCCATCAGCATGAGCGCGACCGGCTTGCTGAAATCCAGGGTCTTGGCCGCCTCGGCGAGGATCGTGTCCGGTTCGCGCAGGTCCGCCTCCACGTAGGTGGTGACGCCCTCGGGAGTGGTGTTGGTCAGCAGCGCCTCGGCGTGCACGAGCACCAGCGGATCGTTGTCGACATAGACGATCTTCGACTCGGGGGCGACGCGCTGGGCGACCTCGTGCGTGTTGTCCATGGTCGGCAGCCCGGTGCCGATGTCGAGGAACTGGCGCACGCCCTCCTCGGCCGCGACGTACCGCACCGCGCGGGTCAGGAAGACCCGGGACGCCCGCGCCATGTCGACGACCCCTGGCGCCAGCTCCCGATACCGGTCGCCGGCCTCCCTGTCCACCGGGTAGTTGTCCTTGCCGCCGAGCCAGTAGTTCCAGATCCGCGCCGAATGCGGCACGGACGTGTCGATCCTGGAGGACGGCGGCAGGTCGGAGCCTGATGCGCGTTCCGTCATGGGGCCCAACTCCTACTGTGCGGTTGTCAATGGCGCGATGGTACTTCTCTCGCAATAGCTGACATAGCATCCACGCCCGGCGATTTCGAGTGCGGAAGAACGGTCGACTTCCCACTGGTCGAGCGCTCGGCGCCCTGTCAGGTTCCATTCGCGTCGCCGTCGCCTGAGATATCAGCGGATAAGTCCTGAAAGTGCGTGCTGTCTATGTCAGAGCCAACTCGGCAAGGCGGCCTTCGGTGATGAATGTCAAGTGCCGGGGATGCGTGACCGTCGGGACTCGACGGCCGCCCCCCGGCGCCGAAGGCGTCGTGGCGTGCAGCGCCGCGAGGACGGGGGCTGGAGCGTCACCGGGGGACCGCCGACAGGCGGGTCATGCCGTGCTCGGCCCCTGCTGCTGCTCGCGGGCCCTCCTCAGCAGATCCCGCTTCGCCTGGATCTCTTCGTCGCTGATCGGTCCGTGCTCGGCCTCCGCGACGCTGATGAGCTCGTCGAGGTTGTCCCGTTCGAACCGGCGGGCCGCGGCCGCCGCGACCGCGCCCAGGCCAACATAGGCGGACAACCCCGACGGTCCGCTGCGGGCGCGAGCCGCCTCGGCGATGTCGCGGGGCAACGTGATCGAGTACTTCCGAGTGGGCTCGCGCATGCTGCCCATGCCGCCTCTCATGCCACCACCGGCCGGAGGGGGCCGACTCGCAGTGCTCGGACGTCGCCGACGGTGAGGGACGACGGTGAGGGCTGGGCGGGCCGGGGCGTCAGCGGATGATGACCTTGTCGGAGGGGGCCTTGGCGTCGCCGGTCCAGCCGTCGTGGCCCTCGTCGACGGTCCAGTGCTTGCCGTCGTACCTGATCTCCGTCAGGCCGTACATCTGGGCGTGGGTGACCGCCCACGAGGCCACCGCCCACCCGAGGCGGGGGGTGGTCACGCGGATCGCGTCGAAGTCGCGGGCGCTCGCGTTGGCGTGCCCGCCGCCCAGCAGGCGCGGCGGCGTGTCGACCTGCAGGCGGCTGCCGAAGGCGCGGCGCATCTCGCGGATCGCCTCGGCGCGGCGCGGGGCGGTGCGCTTGTCGGGCGAGAACCAGCAGCGCACCGCCGCCGGCTCCCGGCCGGTGAACGCCCGCGCCAGCAGCTTGCCGTCCGGCTCGTGCTGGGCGTAGGCGCGGCCGTCGGCGCTGCGCTGCACCCGCTGGGCGGCGTCGTGCAGGTCGCGGTCCAGATAGTCCTTCACCTTGACCAGCGCGTCGAAGAACTTGCTGGTGGACTGCACCGGGTCGCGCAGCTTGTCGGGGGTGCCCCAGCCCTGGGACGGGCGCTGCTGGAACATGCCGACCGAGTCGCGGTCGCCGTAGGGCAGGTTGCGGATGTGCGACTCCTGGATCGCGGTGGCGTAGGCGATCACCGCCGCGCGCTCGGGCAGCTGCTTGCGGTACGCCACCGCGGCGATGGTGGCGGCGTTGGCGGCCTGCTCGAGGTCGAGCGGCTTCTTGCCCAGCGTCGTGCGCACCTCGCAGTTGGAACCGTGCAGGTAGGGGCGGACCCGCGAGTACAGCGCGTACCCGCCCGCGGCCAGCCCCACGACGACCACCAGCGTGACGGTGGCCCAGCGCCACCGCGTGGTCTTCAACCTCCTCGCCCATGCGGTCACGCGTCGACCGTACCGGGGAATGGCCACCAGTAAGCTCAAGAGCCATGACCCAAACGTTCACCAGCCCGATCTCCGGCGTCATCGACGAGCTGTGGGAGCGGCGAGCCGACCTTTCTCCGGAGGACTCCGAGGCCCGCGCGGCCATCGTGGAGGCCGTCGACCTGATCGACACCGGGCGGGCCCGGGTCGCCCAGGTGGACCCGGAGAGCGACGAGGTCGTCGTCGACGAGCGCGCCAAGCGGGCGATCCTGCTCAGCTTCAAGGTGCTCGGCATGGTGCGGTCGCAGGTGGGCGACTTCCAGTACCACGACCGGATCCCGCTGAAGAGCCGCCTGGACGGCGTGCGCGTGGTGCCCGGCGCGATCGCCCGCTGGGGCTCCTACCTCGCGCCCGGCGTGGTGCTCATGCCGTCGTTCACCAACATCGGCGCCTACGTCGACTCCGGCACCATGGTCGACACGTGGGCGACGGTGGGCTCGTGCGCGCAGATCGGCAAGAACGTCCACCTGTCCGGCGGCGTGGGCATCGGCGGCGTGCTGGAGCCGCCGAACGCGGTGCCGGTGGTCATCGAGGACGGGGCCATGATCGGCAGCCGGTCGATGATCGTCGAGGGGGCCCGCGTCGGCAAGGGCGCGGTGGTCGGCTCCGGGACGAACCTGTCGGCGTCCATGCCGGTCATCGACGTGGAGACGGGCGAGGAGATCAGCCGCGGCCGCATCCCCGACTGGTGCGTGGCCGTCGGCGGCACCCGGATCAAGGAGTTCAAGGGCGGCACGTTCGGCCTGCCCGCCGTGCTCGTCCTCAAGCGGCTGGAGCCGGGGCAGCGGCACGACAAGGCCGAGCTGAACGACATCCTGCGCGACCACGGCATCAACACCTGAGGACGGGGCATGCGGCTCGACCTGCACGCGGACGTGGCGGACCTGACCGCCGCGATCGTCGACATCGCGTCGGTGAGCGGCTCCGAGGGGCCCCTCGCCGACGCGGTCGAGGCGGCGCTGCGGCCCCTGCCGCACCTGTCGGTGGACCGCGACGGCGACACCGTCGTGGCGCGCACCGACCTGGGGCGCGCCGAACGCGTCGTCATCGCCGGGCACCTGGACACCGTGCCGCTCAACGACAACCTGCCGTCGCGGGTCGAGGGCGACCGGCTGTACGGGTGCGGCACCACCGACATGAAGTCCGGCGTGGCCGTGGCGCTGCGCCTGGCCGCCACCGTGCCGGAGCCGAGCCGCGACGTCACCTACGTGTTCTACGAGTGCGAGGAGGTCGAGGCCGAGCGCAACGGCCTCAAACGGCTGGCGGCGGCGCGTCCGGAGCTGCTGGAGGGCGACTTCGCGGTGCTGATGGAGCCCACCGCCGCCCAGATCGAGGGCGGGTGCCAGGGCACCGTGCGCGTCGACGTCACCGCGACGGGCGCGCGGGCGCACAGCGCCCGCGCCTGGATGGGCTCCAACGCCATCCACGCGGCCGGAACGATCCTGGACGTGCTGCGCTCCTACGAGCCGGCGCGTCCCGTCGTGGACGGCCTGGAGTACCACGAAGGCCTGAACGCGGTGTTCATCAGGGGCGGCGTCGCCGGCAACGTGATCCCCGACGAGTGCGTCGTCACCGTCAACTACCGGTTCGCCCCCGACAAGTCGCTCGACAAGGCCGTGGCGTACCTGCGGGACCTGTTCGCGGGCTTCGACGTGACGGTCGTCGACGGGGCGCCCGCGGCCCGGCCCGGCCTGACCCACCCGGCGGCGGCCGCCTTCGTCGCCGCCACCGGCGCCCCGGTGCGGGCCAAGCTCGGCTGGACCGACGTGGCCCAGTTCGCCGAGCTCGGCGTCCCGGCCGTCAACTACGGCCCCGGCGAGCCGACGCTGGCCCACACCAAGGACGAGTACGTCGAGATCCCGCTCATCGCCGAGTGCGAACGGCGCATGCGCGCCTGGCTCACGTCCTGATCGGCTGCGGGACGGCTCCGCGACGCGCCGACCGCCCGGGGTAGCAACCTTCCGGCCCGTCCGGCAGGTGGTAATTCCCTGGCTCGGACCGCGTGGTGGATGCCAAGGTGAGGGGCATGACTTCGGAAGTGAGTCCCCGGAAGCGACGTCAGGGACCCGCGATGCTGCGGGGCCGGGCCGTGCCGCAGACGACCACCGACCAGCGGCTGCTCGACAGCCGCGGGCCGGCCGACTGGGTCCACGCCGACCCGTGGCGGGTGCTGCGGATCCAGGCGGAGTTCGTGGAGGGCTTCGGACTGCTGGCCGAGCTGCCGCAGGCGGTGAGCGTGTTCGGCAGCGCCCGGACCAAGCCCGGCTCGGAGGAGTACGAGCTGGCCGTCGAGATCGGCGCCCGGCTGCACGACGCCGGCTACGCCGTGATCACCGGCGGCGGGCCGGGGATCATGGAGGCGGCCAACAAGGGCTGCGACGAGGCCGGCGGCCTGTCGGTGGGCCTGGGCATCGAGCTGCCGTTCGAGCAGAAGCTCAACGACCACCTCGACATCGGCGTGCAGTTCCGGTACTTCTTCGTCCGCAAGACGATGTTCGTCAAGTACTCGCAGGCCTTCGTGGTGCTGCCCGGCGGGTTCGGCACGCTGGACGAGCTGTTCGAGGCGATCACCCTGGTGCAGACCCGCAAGATCACGCAGTTCCCGATCGTGCTGGTCGGCACCGAGTTCTGGGGCGGCCTGCTGGAGTGGATCAAGGCCACCATGCTGCCGTCCGGCAAGATCTCCCCCGAGGACCTGGACCTGGTGCGCCTCACCGACGACCCCGAGGAGGTCGTGCGCGTCATCGTCGAGGCGCACCGGGAGCAGGAGCGGACGCTGCAGGAGGAGGCGGCGGCGCGCGCGGCCGCGGCCGAAGCCGGGACGGACGGCACCTGATGGCCGAGTCCGACATGCGGGGCTCCGGCCTCGCGGTGTGCGTGTTCTGCGCGTCCAGCAACCGGATCGACCGGAAGTTCATCGACCTGGCCGCCGAGGTCGGCGCCGAACTGGCCCGCCGCGGCCACACCCTGGTCAGCGGCGGCGGGCAGGTGTCGTGCATGGGCGCGGTGGCCCGCGCCGCGCGGGCGGGCGGCGCCCGCACCGTCGGGGTGATCCCCGAGGGCCTGGCCGCCCTGGAGATCGCCGACCACGACAGCGACGAGCTGATCGTCACGCCGGACATGCGCACCCGCAAGGGCGAGATGGACCGCCGCAGCGACGCCTTCCTGGTGCTGCCCGGCGGCATCGGCACCTTGGAGGAGCTGTTCGAGATCTGGACGTCCCGGGTGCTCGGCATGCACAGCAAGCCGCTGGTGCTGCTCGACCCGTACGGGGTGTACGAGCCGCTGCGCCACCTGATGAGCCGCCTCGCCGACCAGGGGTTCGCCCGCCCCAAGATCTTCGACGCGATCGGCTGGACGGGGTCGGTCACCGAGGCGTTCGACCTGCTGGAGCGGTCGCAGCCGCTGATCCAGGCGACCGCCGAGGACTACGCCGAAGCCGAGCCGTGACCCGGCGCCGGGCGGCGGCCGGCCCGGCGCGCCGGGGACGCCGCCGCCCCGGACCGTGATCCCTGCCCGCCCGGCGGGGCCGCCGCGGCCCGCCGGGCGGACTGCGTCCCGCATGTTTTCCCGCCCTGCCGGGATCGGTTCACCGCGGGTTCACCGGGGGCCGCGAAGCTCCCCGGTGGCCTGAGCACGACACCTAAGGAGAACCGATGTCCGTGTCTCGTCGCGGGGTGATGAAGGGCGGCGCCGTCGGCGCGCTGTCGATCGCCTTGGCAGGAAGCCTCGACAGTATCTTCCAGACGTCCGCGGGAGCCGACGTCGGCGAGGCGTACGGCTACGGCCCGCTGGTGCCCGACCCCAAGGGCGTGCTCGACCTGCCCAAGGGCTTTTCGTACACGGCGTTCTCCGCCCAGGGCGACACGATCGAGAGCGGCGGGCTGGTGCCCGGCAAGCACGACGGCACCGCGACGTTCAAGGGCCCCCGCCCCGGGGTCACCCGCCTCGTGCGCAACCACGAGCAGACCGACAGCGGCGTCAAGCCCACCGCGCCCGCCCGGCTGGTGTACGACCCCGCCGCGTACGGCGGCACCACCACCCTGGACGTGGACCGCAACGGCAGGCTGATCTCGCAGTACGTCAGCCTCGCCGGGACGGCCACCAACTGCGCCGGCGGCCGCACCCCCTGGGGCACCTGGCTGACCTGCGAGGAGACCGAGGGGTTCGGCGGGCAGACCAAGAGCCACGGCTGGGTGTTCGAGGTCGACCCGTCCGGCCGCCTCACCCGGCCCGAGCCGATCAAGGGGATGGGCCGGTTCGCGCACGAGGCCGTCGCGATCGACCCGCGCACCCACGTCGCCTACCTCACCGAGGACGCCGCGAACCCGTTCGGGCTGTTCTACCGGTTCACCCCGCGGGTGCACCGGGGCGGCTACGGCAGCTACATGGCGGGCGGGCGGCTGGAGGCCATGTACGTCCCCGGACTGCCGGACCTGTCCGTCGTGCAGGAGCCGGGCGCCGTGTTCCGCGTCAAGTGGCTCAAGGTGCCCGACCCGTCGGCCGCCGCCACCTCCACCCGCAAGCAGTTCGACAAGATCACGCGGAGTCAGAAGCTGGAGGGCGCCTGGTGGGGCCACGGCAAGGCGTACTTCGTCGCCAGCTACTCCCGCACCGGTGACGGCGCCGCCGCCGACCACGCCGGGCAGGTCTGGACGTACGACCCGCACCGCCAGACGATCGAGCTGGAGCTGGTGTTCAAGCCGGGCGGCCGGTTCGACGGCCCGGACAACATCACCGTCTCCCCGTACGGCGGCGGCGTGATCCTCGCCGAGGACGGCGACGGCGAGCAGTACCTCGTCGGCACCACCCGCAAGGGCAGGCCGTTCGCCTTCGCCCGCAACGCCTTCAACGGCAGCGAGATGACGGGCGTGACGTTCTCGCCCGACGGGCGGACGCTGTTCGCCAACCGCCAGGACCCGGGCGTCACCTTCGCCATCACCGGCCCCTGGCACCGCCTGCGCGCGTGACGGCCGCCGCTCGCGCGTCCGCCGACTTCGAAGAACGGGCCCGCCGCCGACTGCGCTGCCGGCGGCGGGTTCACGCGCGCTCAGGCGAGACCGCGGCGCGCGAGTGCGGGGGGACGCGTCCCCCGGATCGAGTCGACCATGTCGACCACCTGCTGCACCGCCGCCACTTGCGCCTCCGGCACCCGCAGCGTCCGCACCCCCAGCCATACGTAGACGGCGGCCGCCGCCAGCAGCCCCGCGTCCGGGCCGGGGTCCTCGGATTCGAGCGTCACCAGCACCGGCCGACCGGTCGCCACCAGCTCCGCCACCCGGTCGGCGGACGGCGCGACGCCCGCGTCGGCGACGCCCTCGGGCACCTCGGCGTCCGCCGGGACGACGCGCTGCGCATGCACCTCCATGCCCAGATCGTGGCACGATCGGTCAGGGGAGGCGTAGACAGATCGGAGCGAGATCGTGGTTGTGGTGCTCGTCCTGGCCGGCCTGGCCGTCCTGGGCGCCGTCGTGGTCGTGGCCATGGGCCGCGGCGGCGAGCTGGCCCCGGCCCGTCCCGACCACCCGCCGTTCCGGCTGCCGCCGGGGCTCGCCGCGCCGGATCCGGCGCTGCTGCGGCTGCCGCGCGGCCTGTGGGGCTACCAGGTGGAGGTCGCGGACGAGACGCTGCACCGGCTGGCGTACGCGCTGTCGGAGCGCAACGTCCGCGTGGCCGAGCTGGAGCGGCAGGTGGACGCGCTGCGGCGCCGCCTCGGCGAGACGGGCGGCGCGCCCGCCGACCGCCCGTACCCGTCCTACGACCCCGAGATCGAACCGAAGCTGTACGGGCCGGCCGAGCCGCGGCGCTGGGACGACCCCGGCGACGGCACCATCGACCTGAACGGGCGCCGCGACGACGAGGGCCCCCGGTGAGCCGCGTCGCCGTGCACGCCGAGGCCGCCGCGCCGGCGGCGGCCGAGGACGTGTTCGCCGTGCTCACCGACTGGCCCCGGCACGCCGAGTGGATGCCGTTCACGCGCGCCCGCGGCGGCCGCGGCGAGGGCGCCGCGCTGGTGGCGCGCACCGGCGTCGGCCCGGTCGGCGTCACCGACACCATGGTGATCACCGAGTGGCGGCCGGGACGCCGCGTCGCCGTCCGCCACACCGGGCGGATCGTCCGGGGGGAGGCGTTCTTCGCGGTGGCGCCGCTCCCGGGCGGCGGCAGCCGCATCACCTGGGCCGAGCGTCTGGACCTGCCCCTCGGCCCGCTGGGCCGCGCCGCCTGGCTGGTCGCGGGCCCCGTGGTCCGCGCGTTCATGGGCGTCGCCCTCCGCCGCCTGGCGCGACTGGCCCGGCACCGCACCGAGGCGGCCTGAGCGGCCGAAATGTCGGCGGCGTGCGGTAGAACGAAGCGGTGAGCACGGCGATTCTCGGCGAGGACGGTCTGGCGCGCTGCCCGTGGGGCGTGTCGGCGCCCGACTACGTCGCCTACCACGATGAGGAATGGGGCCGCCCGGTCCGCGACGACCGGGGGCTGTACGAGCGGTTGTGCCTGGAGGCGTTCCAGTCGGGCCTGTCGTGGCTGACGATCCTGCGCAAGCGCGAGGGCTTCCGGGCCGCGTTCGCCGGGTTCGACCTGGAGAAGGTCGCCGCGTTCGACGCGTCCGACGTCGAGCGCCTGATGGCGGACGCGGCGATCGTCCGCAACCGGGCGAAGATCGAGGCCGCGATCGCCAACGCGCGGGCCGCGCTCGACCTGCCCGGCGGCCTGGCGGCGACGGTCTGGCGGTACGCCGATCCCGACGCGCCCGCCCCGCGGACCACCGCCGACGTCCCCGCGTCCACCCCCGGGTCGCAGGCCCTGGCCAAGGAGCTGAAGAAGCACGGCTTCCGGTTCGTCGGCCCGACCACCGTGTACGCGCTCATGCAGGCCTGCGGCCTGGTCGACGACCACCTCGTCGACTGCCACCGCCGCGGCGCCTACCGCTGACCCTCGCCCCTCGCGGCGGGCGCCCGGGTCACTCGGCCTTGGCGGCCTCCAGGACGGGGACGGCGGCGGCGCGGCGGGCGGGCAAGGCGGAGGTGGCCAGGGTGACCGCGGCGGCCCCGGCGGCGACCAGCGGGAACAGCCACCACGGCGGCTGCGGGCGCAGGAAGGAGCTCCCGGTCGTCACGTGCAGCAGGGCGACCGCGCCGACCGCGACGCCGACGCCGAGCAGGGTGCCGAGGACGACCACGGTGGCCGCCTCCCAGCGGACGATCGAGCGGATCTGACCCGCCGTCGCGCCGACCGCGCCGAGCAGCCCGAACTCGCGGGTGCGTTCGAAGACGCTCATCGACACGGTGGTGGCCATCCCGAACAGGGCCAGCAGCAGGGACATGCCGAGGAACCCGTACATCAGCGTCAGCCCTCGGGTGGCGGCGCCGGCGGCGTGGTCGACGTAGGCGGCCCGGTCGAGCACCCGGGCGCCCGACACCCCCGCCACGGCCCGCGCCAGGTCGTCGGCCGAGCCGCCGCGGACGAGCACGGCCTGCGTCGCGGCGTTGGGGTCGATGCGGTCCATCGTCGCGGGCGCCGCCAGGGCCTGGTCGGCGAACAGGTGGGACGGGTCGTGGTAGACGACGGCGACCGTCAGCGCGACCCGGCCCGTCGCGCCGCGCACCGTGATCCGCTGGCCGCGGTGCAGCCGCTGGGCCGCCACGACGGTCGACGACAGGGCGATCTCGCCGGGACGCAGCGCGCGCAGCCGCCCGCCGAGCCGCAGCACGTCGCGCATCCCGGTCTGCTCGACGCCGCTGACCGTGAAGACGAACGGCTTGGCGTCCTCGTCGGGGGACGGGCGGCGCGCCGGCGCGACGAGCTTGACCTCCGTCTGGGTGAGCGCCACCGCTCGGGACACCCCGGGGACGGCCGCGACCCGGTCCGCGGTGTCGCGCGGCAGCGGGGCTCCGGCGCCGTCGGAGGCCACGCCGGTGGCGGCCACGACGTGGTCGGCCGCCAGCACCCGCCGTCCGGCCTCGTCGAACCGGGCGTGCACCGACAGCGCGATCAGCGCGGTGGCGACGACCAGCGCCACGCCCAGCATCAGCGCCGACGCGGCCGACGACACGCGCAGCGGGCTGCGGGTGACGGCGGCGCGGGCCAGCCGTCCGGTCTCGCCGGCGACCAGCATCGCGACGCGGCCGACCAGGCCGCCCAGCGGGCCGACGAAGAACGGGGCGAGCAGGGCCAGCGCCGCCACGGCCGTCAGCGTGGCGAACAGGATCATCAGCGCGACGGCGACCGTGCGGTCGGGGCCGGGCGGTTCGTCGGCGCGCACCGCGAGCGACAGGCCGTACCAGCCGCACGCGCCCGCGAACACGACGGCCGCGCCCAGCAGCCGGGGTCGGCGGCGGCCCCGCGTCTCCGCGGCGGCGGTGCGCAGCGCCTGGATCGGCGAGATGCCGGCGGCGCGGCGCGCGGCCCGCCACGCGGCGAGCTGGGTGACGAGGATTCCGGCCGCCGCGGGCACCAGCAGGGCTATCCAGCCGAACTGGGCGTCGGCGGCGGAGATGTCGAATCCCTCCTCGGCGAACAGCCGGGTGAGCAGCGCCGACACCGGGTATCCGGCGGCCACCCCGCCCGCCGCGGCGACCGCGCCGACCACGAGCGCCTCCAGCCTGATCAGCCGTTTGACCTGCCGGGGGGTGGCGCCGATCGCGCTGAGCAGCGCCAGCCGCCGGGCGCGCTGCCGCACGAGCGTGCCGAAGGTGTTGGCGACGACGAACAGCCCCACGAAGATCGCGACGGAGGCGAGCATGCCGATGGCGCCGCCGATCGACGCGCCGGCGGACCGCACGTCGGCGGTCTGCGCGTTCCGCACGGACGCGGCCGTCCGCACGGTCGCCGCGCCGTCCAGGGCCCGGGCCAGCTCGCCGCGCAGCCGGTCGGCGGGCACGCCCGGGGCGGTCTTCACCCACACGCTCTGCCACGAGCCGGCGGGCAGCCGGGCGGCGTCCGCGACCGCGGCGGGCGGCGCCAGCACCAGGTGCCCGGCGGCCACGGCGCCGCGGCCCTGCACGGTGACGATCCCGGTGACCGTCACCCGCTGGACGCGGTGCGGCAGCAGCAGCGTCATGGCGCCGCCGACGTCCAGCCGCCCGGCGCGGGCGGCGTGCCGTGTGATCGCGACCTCGCCGTCCGCGGCGGGCGCCC
>NZ_BCQU01000066.1:0-38185 GCF_001552235.1 Actinomadura rubrobrunea NBRC 15275
GGCCGACCGGCCCGCCCCGTCCGGCGGCGCGGCGGCCGACGGGCCGGCCCCGTCCGGCGGGACGGCCGAGGCGGCGTCCGCGGGAGGCGATGCCCAGCCGTGAAGCCGCCGCCGTTCGCCTACCACGCCCCCGCCACGCTCGCCGAGGCGCTGGACGTGCTGGCCGCCCACGGCGCCGACGCCAAGGTGCTGGCGGGCGGGCAGAGCCTCATCCCGCTGCTCAACATGCGGTTGGCCGAGCCCGGCCACATCGTCGACATCAACCGCGTCGCCGGCCTGGACGGCGTGCGCATCGTCGGCTCCGAGGAGGACGCGCAGGCGCCGCCCGGCGGGCGGACCGGCGGAAAGGGGGTGCGCGTCGGCGCGCTGGCGCGGCACGCCGCCGTCGAACGCTCCGCCGGCGTCGCGGCCGTCCAGCCGCTGCTGCCCGCCGCGCTGCGGCACGTGGCGCACCCGGTGATCCGCAACCGGGGCACCGTGGTCGGCAGCCTCGCCCACGCCGACCCGGCCGCCGAGCTGCCCGCGGTGCTGGCCGTGCTGGGCGGCACGGTCGAGGCGGTGTCCGCCGCCGGGCGCCGCACGATCCCGGCCGCCGACTTCTTCACCGGCCCGCTGGAGAGCGCCCTGCGCCCCGGGGAGCTGGCCGAGGCGGCGTTCTTCCCCGCGCTGCCGCCCCGCACCGGCGTCGCGTTCACCGAGACGTCCCGCAGGCACGGCGACTACGCCCTGGCCGGGGTCGCCGCCGTGGTCGGCCTGGACGAGGACCTGCGGGTGAGCACCGCCCGCGTCGGATACCTGGGCGTGGCCGCCACGCCGCTGGTCCTCGACCTGACCCCCCGGGCCCGGCAGGCCCAGGACGGGCGCCCGCCCGGGGCCGCCGACTGGTCCGGCGTGGCCGGGTACGTCCGCGACCACCTCGACCCCGAGCCCGACATCCACGCCGGCGCCGACTACCGGCGGCACCTGGCGGGCGTGCTCACCGAACGCGCCCTGCGCGCCGCCACGGCCGACGCGCTGGACCGCGCCCAGACGCCCGGCGTCCACGACGAGGCGGAGTGGTGATGGAGGAGACCTTCGAGATCGAGCTGACCGTCAACGGCGTGCACCGCACGGCGCGGGCGCCCGCCCGGCGGCTGCTGTCCGACCTGCTGCGGCACGACCTGGGCCTGACCGGCACCCACGTCGGCTGCGAGCACGGCGTGTGCGGATGCTGCACGGTGCTGCTGGACGGCGAGCCGGTGCGGTCCTGCCTGATGCTCGCCGTGACGGCCGACGGGCACGAGATCACCACCGTGGAGGGGCTGGCGGGCCGGGACGGCACGCCGTCGCCGGTGCAGCGGGCCTTCCAGGAGTGCCACGGCCTGCAGTGCGGCTACTGCACCCCCGGGTTCCTGTGCACGGTGACGGCCCTGCTGCGCGACAACCCGCGCCCCACCGACGAGGAGGTGCTCGAAGGGATCTCCGGCAACCTGTGCCGCTGCACGGGCTACCAGAACATCGTCGCGTCGGTCCATCGGGCGGCCGAGCTCCTGGCCGAGGAGGCGCGCTGATGGGCGGCACCCGCGTCTTCGGCGAGCCGATCCCGCGGCGGGAGGACCCGAGGCTGCTCACCGGGCAGGGCCGCTACCTGGACGACCTGGGCCGCGACGCGCTCGCCGCCGCGTTCGTCCGCTCCCCGCACGCGCACGCCCGCATCCTCGACATCGACGTGACCGACGCCCTCGACGTGGACGGGCTGGTGGCGATCTACACGTGGGAGGACCTGCCGGGCCGGGTCGCCGAGCCGCTGCCGCTGCTGATCCCGCACCCGTCCCTCACCCACGGCCGCACCGCCTACCCGCTGGCGCGCGACGTCGTCCGGCACGTCGGCGAACCGGTCGCGATGGTGGTGGCGCGCGACCGCTATCTGGCCGAGGACGCGGCGTCGCGGATCCGGGTCGACTACGACCCGCTGCCCGCCGTGGTCGGGATCGAGGAGGCGGCCCGCGCCGAGCACCTGGTGCACGACGACGTGCCCGGCAACGTCGGCGCCGTCCTGGAACAGCGGACCGGCGACGTGGACGCCGCGATCGAGGCTGCCCCGCACGTGCTGGAGTTCCGCCTGGACATCGAACGCAGCGCGTCCATGCCCCTGGAGGGGCGCGGGGTGTACGCGCGGTGGGACGCCGACGACGGGTCGCTGCGGGTCTACTCGTCCACCCAGGCGTCCACCAGCGTGCGCGCCGCCATCGCCGCCAAGCTGGGCCTGCCGCCCGGGAAGGTCGAGGTGATCGCCCCCGACGTCGGCGGCGGCTTCGGCGTCAAGATCGTCCATCCGTGGCCGGAGGAGATCCTCGTGCCGTGGGCGGCCCGGCTGCTGGACCGGGAGGTCAAGTGGACCGAGGACCGGCGCGAGCACTTCGTCGCCGCCGCCCACGAGCGCGGCCAGGTGCAGCACGTGCGGGTCGGGTTCGACGACGAGGGCCGGGTGCTCGGCCTGGACGTGCGGATCCTGCACGACCACGGCGCCTACACCCCCTACGGGGTGATCATCCCGATCGTCACCTCCACCCAGCTGCTCGGCCCCTACAAGATCGGCGCCTATCGGGCGGAGGTCGTCAGCCTCTACACCAACACCGTCATCGTCACCCCGTACCGCGGCGCGGGCCGCCCCCAAGGCGTCTTCTGCATGGAGCGGACCATGGACCGCATCGCCGACCACCTCGGCCGCGACCGGGCGGCGGTGCGCGAGGTCAACCTCATCCGCCCCGACGAGTTCCCCTACGACCAGGGCCTGACCTTCCAGGACGGCCGCCCGCTGATCTACGACTCCGGCGACTACCCGGCCCTGCTCGCCCGCATCAAGGAGCTCATCGGGTGGGACTCCTTCGAGGAGGAGCGGGCGCGCGCCGCCGCCGAGGGCCGCCGCATCGGCATCGGCCTCGGCTGCTACGTCGAGGGCAC
Source organism: Actinomadura rubrobrunea NBRC 15275 (assembly GCF_001552235.1). Taxonomy (NCBI): domain Bacteria; kingdom Bacillati; phylum Actinomycetota; class Actinomycetes; order Streptosporangiales; family Thermomonosporaceae; genus Actinomadura; species Actinomadura viridilutea. Next base: position 2,944 of record NZ_BCQU01000066.1, read on the forward strand.
GGGCGTCGGGCCGTACGAGGGCGGCCACGTCGAGATCGACACCTCGGGCCGCGTGCACGTGGCCACCGGGCTCACCTCGCAGGGGCAGGGGCACGAGACGGTGTTCGCCCAGATCGCCGCCGCCGAGCTGGGCGTCCCGGTGGAGGACGTGCGCGTCACGACCGGCGACACCCGGCGCTTCGGGTACGCGGTCGGCACGTTCGCCTCGCGGGCCGCCGTGATGAGCGGCAACGCCATCGCGCTGGCCGCCCGCAAGGTGCGGGAGAAGGCGCTGCGCATCGCCGCGGAGGCGTTGGAGGCCGACCCGCGCGACCTGGAGATCACCGACGGGGTCGTGCACGTCAAGGGCGACCCGTCGGCCGCGGTGCCGCTGCGCACCGTCGCCGTCCTGTCCAACCCGCTGCGGTACGCGTTCGACGAGGAGGCGCAGCGCGCCACGCAGTTCGCCGTCGGCGGCGACGCGACCGAGCCGCCGTTGCGGGGGGAGGAGCCGGGCCTGGAGGGCCGCGACTACTACTCGCCCGTCCGGTCGACGTTCGCGGCGGGGATGCACGCGGCGATCGTGGAGACCGACCCGGACACGGCCGAGGTGCGGATCCTGCGGTACGCGGTCGTGCACGACTGCGGCCGCCTCATCAACCCGCGCATCGTCGAGGGCCAGATCCACGGGGGAGTGGCGCAGGGCATCGGCGGCGCCCTGTACGAGCGCATGGTCTACGACGAGTCGGGCCAGCTGCTGAACGCCTCGTTCATGGACTTCCTCATGCCCTACGCGACGGAGATCCCGCGCATCGAGACCGCCCACCTGGAGACCCCGTCGCCCCTCAACCCGCTCGGCATCAAGGGCGCGGGGGAGGCGGGCGTCATCCCGGTGTCGGCCGTCATCGCCTCGGCCGTCGAGGACGCCGAAGGCATCCGCGTCCACAGCATGCCGCTGTCCCCCGACGACCTGTACCGCCTGCGCCGGCGCGCCGAACGCGACGAGTCGCTGCGCACCCGGAGCGGCGCGCGCGCCGCCCGCGAGCGCGCCACGTGACGGCGGGCCGCCCGCGGGCGGCGCCCGTCACTGCTTCTTCGTCGAGTTCTTCGTCGAGGCGGGGGCGTCGGGCGCCTCGCCGCCCAGGGAGCGGGGGATGTAGTTCTCCACGGCCGCGGGCCGGAAGCCCTGCTGCCGGATCCAGCCGAGGATCGTCTCGAACTGCTTGGCCAGGCCCTTGCGGTAGTGCATGAGGACGATGTCGCCCGGCTTGAAGCCCGTGCCGCCGTCGGCGCGGGCGAACCCGTCGTAACCGACGCCCGGGCCGGTCGTGCCGTTGTAGTACTCGGCCGACCACAGCAGCAGCGACTTGATGCCGCACTGCTTGGCGGCCTCCCGGGTCTCCCGGTTGTAGCTGCCGAACGGCGGCCGGAAGATCTGCGGCCGCCGGCCGTACTGCTGCGCGATCGTCTGGGACGCGTCGCAGATCTCCTTGCGCTGCGCCTCGGGGCTGAGCGTGCGCATGTCGGGATGGGAGACGGTGTGGTTCTCCATCCGCGACCCGGCGTTGCGCAGCGCCCAGAAGTACTGGCCCTGGCCCTTGACGTACCGGGTGGTCAGGAACGTCATGATCGGGACCTTGCGGGTGCGGACCAGCCGGACGAACTCCGGGTCGTACTCGTAGCCGTCGTCGATGGTGAGGAAGACGACCTTGTCGTTCGTGATGATGCGGTCGATGACCGGCGGCAGGCCGTCCGGGGCGGGCTGCGGCGGCGTCCACGACCCCGGCTTGGGCGCCGGCCAGCGCTGGTCGGCCACCACGGCGGCGAGCTGGCTGCGCATGGACGGGCCCTCGGGGCCGCCCGCCTCGGCGCGCACCGTGGGCCACGTCCCCGCGGCCACGCCCAGCACCCCGGCCGCCACCGTGGCGGCCACGGGCAGTTTCCCTCGCATCAGGCGCGTTCTCCCGTTCCCTCGGCCGACGACGAAGCCGTGACGCACGACGATCGGCGCTCACCGCTCTGGGTTGACGCGCGAACATCCGTCGAGGTTCGCGATGCCCGGCGGGGACCCGAGTCATGCGACGGCATACATCTGATCATGCCGTGTCCCGCGGAGCGGTCGATTCTGCCCAAGACGCGGCGTCCGCTCGGGCAGGAGTTGCCGTTCGACCCGGCGGCGGGATTTCTTAGGGTCGGTCCATGAAGGTGAACGGCACTGCCATGGTGGGCGCGCCGCTGCCGCGCGTCTGGGAGGCGCTGCAGGACCCCGGGGTGCTGGCGCGGGCCATCCCGGGCTGCCGCTCGCTGGAGGCGACCGGCGAGGACGTCTACACCATGACCGTCTCGGCGGGCGTCGCGTCCGTCCGGGGCACCTACGTGGGGCGCGTCGAGCTGACCGATCCCGACCCGCCGCGGGCGTTCACGCTGCGGGCGCGCGGGCAGGGCGCCCCCGGCACGGTCGACGCCACGGTGCGCGTGCGGCTGTCGGAGGACTCGGGCAAGGGGACCCGGGTGGACTACGAGGCGGACGCGACCGTCGGCGGCATGATCGGCGGAGTGGGGCAGCGGGTGCTCGGCACCGTCGCCCGCAAGACGGCCGCCGAGTTCTTCGCGGCCGTCGAACGCGACCTGACCCGGCCCGCCGTCCCCGCGCCGACGCCCGAGAGGGCACCCGAGAAGGCGCCGAAGGCGCCTGCGGCGGCCGCCGAGGCCGCGCCCGGCCCGATGGCGCCGACGCCCCCGGCGGCGCCGCTGCCGATGGTCGCGGCGTTCCTGTCCGGAGGCGCGGTCGCCCTGGCCGGGGTCGCGATCGGGTACGCGTTCGGCCGCAGGGCGAGGGGGCGGCGGCGATGAGGGCGTTCACCGCGGCCGCGGTGCAGTTCGCGCCGGAGCCAGGGCCGCTCACCGAGGCGTCGGTGCGGCGCAACCTCGACAAGGCCGTGTCGTGGACGCGGCGCTGCGTCGAACGTTCGGGCGCCGAGCTCGTCGTGCTGCCCGAGACGTGCACCACCGGCTTCACCCCGGGCGTGCCGGGCGCCGAGCTGCGCGACCTGGTGTCGCCGATCCCCGGCCCGGTGACCGAGCCGATCCAGGAGGTCGCGCGCGAGCTGGGCGTGCACGTGTGCTTCGGCACCTACGAGCGGGCGCCCGAGGCCGTCTACAACGCGGCGGTCCTGGTCGGGCCGGGCGGCGACGTGCTCGGCGTCTACCGCAAGGTCCACCCGTTCCGGGTCGAGGACGCCCGGCACGGCGGGTGGGCGGCGCCCGGCGGCGAGGTGACCGTGGTCGACACCCCGCTAGGCCGGATCGGCATGGCGATCTGCTTCGACGGCGACTTCCCCGAGCTGTGGCGCATCATGGCGGTGCGCGGTGCCGAGGTCGTGTGCCGTCCCTCGGCGCTGCTGCGGTCGGCCGACATCTGGGAGCTGACCACCCGCGCCCGCGCCTACGACAACCACGTGTACGTCGTGGCGGCCAACGCGGTGGGCGCCGACCCGGGGGGCGCCCTGTACTTCGGCAACTCGATGATCGTGACGCCGATCGCCGAGGTGGTGGCGCGCGCGGCCACCCACGAGGGCTGGGCGGCGGCGCGGCTGGACCCGGCCGCGGCGATGGCGTCGCTGACGCCCGGCTCGTCGGTGCCGCACTCCTTCGACCATCTGGCCGAGCGGAACCTGGAGGTGTACGACAAGTACGCCGCCGACCTGCTGGGGCCCGCGTCCACCCCGTTCCCGCGCTAGCCGGTCCGCCGGCGCGCGCCCGCCTCGGGCGGAGGCTATGTCACGTCGACCAGGTCGACGACGAAGATCAGGGTCTCGCCGGGCTTGATCGCCGGGCTGGGGCTGTGGCTGCCGTACGCCAGGTGCGGCGGGATCACCAGCTTGCGCCGCCCGCCGACCTTCATGCCCAGGACGCCCATGTCCCAGCCCTTGATCACGCGGCCGGTGCCGAGGGTGAACTCGAGGGGGCGGCCGCGGTTCCAGGACGCGTCGAACTCCTCGCCGGTGGAGAACGCGACGCCGACGTAGTGCACCGACACCTGCGAGCCCTTGACGGCCTCGGGGCCGTCCCCGACCTCGATGTCGGTGATGTCGAGGAACGCGGGCGGCTCGCCCTCGGGGAAGTCGATCTCGGGCCGTTCCAGGGCCATGGCGGGGCTCCCAGCGGTGTCGTCGGATGCGCACGCGAGGCGTCCCCGCCCCCGTGCCCGGTCGCCGTTCAGCCTAGTCCCACGGAACGGGCGGCCCGCACCCGACGCGTGAAGACCGCCAAAGATCACAGCTTCCGTTGGCAGTTTGCGACGTTTCGGCGGCGGGCCCGCCCAGGTAGACACCTGGCATGGCACGGCGGCTGCGGATCGGGATCGACACGGGCGGCACGTTCACCGACGTGGTGGCGATCGACGAGGACACCGGTGAGCTGTTCACCACCAAGACACCGTCCACCCCGGCCGATCCGGCCGAGGGGTTCGCCGACGCCGCCCGCAAGGTCCTGCGCCTGGCGGGCGCCGACGCGTCCGCGCTCACGGCGGTGTCGCACGGCACGACGGTCGCGACCAACCAGCTCCTGGAGGACCGGCTCGACGACCTGGGCTTCATCACCACCGAGGGCTTCGAGTTCCTGCTGGAGATCGCCCGGCAGAGCGTGCCCGACGGGTACGGCAACTCCTACTTCTGGGTCAAGCCGCCGCGGATCGTGCCGGTGCACCGGGTGCGCACCGTCGGCGGGCGGCTCGACCACACCGGCGCCGAGCTGCGGCCGTTCGACGAGGAGAGCGCGGCGGCGGCGGCCCGCTGGTTCCGCGACCGGGGCATCCGCGCGATCGGCGTGTGCTTCCTGCACTCCTACGCCAACCCCGCCCACGAGCTGCGCATGCGGGAGGTGCTGGCGCGCGAGCATCCCGAGGCGGTGGTGTCGCTGTCGTGCGAGGTGCTGCGCGAGTACCGCGAGTACGAGCGGTCGGTGACCACGCTGGTGGACGCCGCCGTCAAGCCCACGATGAGCCGCTATCTGGCGCGCCTGTCCGGACTGCTGCCCGCGCCGCTGCGGGTCATGAAGAGCAACGGCGGAGTGCTGTCGGCCGAGGAGGTCGTGCACCAGCCGATCACCACGGTGCTGTCCGGGCCGGCGGCCGGGGCGCTCGGCGCCGCCTACGTGGCCGCGGCCGAGGGCCGCCGCTCGGTGGTCACCCTCGACGGCGGCGGCACGTCCACCGACGTGGCCGTGGTGCTGGACGGCGAGCCGACGCTCACCACCGAGGGCGCGGTCGGCCGCCACCCCGTCAAGATCCCGATGATCGACATCGTGACGGTCGGCGCGGGCGGCGGATCGATCGCGTGGATCTCCCCGGAGGGCACCCTGAAGGTCGGGCCGCGCAGCGCGGGCGCCGACCCGGGCCCGCTGTGCTACGGACGCGGCGGCACCGAGCCGACCGTCACCGACGCGCACGCCGCGCTCGGCCGCATCCCGCCGCACCTGCTCGGCGGCGAGATCCCCTTGGACGTGGCCGCCGCGCGGGCGGGCGTGGAGGCCCTCGGGGCCGAGCTCGGCCTGTCCGGCGACCGCGCCGCCGCGGGCGTCCTGGAGATCTCGGCGTGGAACCAGGCGAACGCGATCCGGCGGATCACCGTCGAGCGCGGGCTGGACGTGCGCGACTTCCCGCTGGTCGCGTTCGGCGGGTCCGGGCCGCTGCTGGCCTGCCGGCTGCTGGACCTGCTCGGCCTGCCCGCCGCCGTGATCCCCGCCGACCCCGGCAGCCTGTCGGCGTTCGGCCTGCTCACCGTGGACGTCAAGAACGACTACGTGCGCACGCACGTCGCCCGCGACGCCGAGGTGGACCTGTCCGCCCTCGGCGCGGTCTACGCCGAGCTGGAGGGGCGGGCGGCCGACGCCCTGGAGCGCGAAGGGTTCCCGCCCGAGCGGCAGCGGTTCGCGCGCTCGGCCGACCTGCGCTACCACGGGCAGGCGTTCGAGGTGCGGGTGGCCGCGCCGGACGGGCCGGTCGACGACGCCTTCCGCGCCGAGGTCGTCCGCCGCTTCCACGACGCGCACGAGGCGCTGTACGGCTACTGCTACCGCGGCGACCCCGGCCGGCATCCGGTCGAATGGGTGAACCTGCGCGTCTCGGGGATCGGCCCGATCACCCGTCCCCGCCTGCGCGAACGGCCGCCCGGCGACGGGAACCCCGAACGCGCCCGCACCGGCGTCCGCGACGTCTACTTCGAGGGCTGGGCCCGCACCCCCGTCTACCGGCGGGACCGGCTCGCCCGCGACGACGTGCTGCACGGCCCCGCCGTCATCGAGGAGTTCGGCTCCACGGTGCCGCTGCACCCCGGCTATCAGGCCCGCGTCGACGCCCACGGCAACCTCGTGATCACGAAGGAGGAGACGCCATGAGCGAGCCGCGGCGGCACGGCGCCGCCCGGACCGGCGGCGCCGCGGAGAGCGGCGACGGCGCCGGAACGGCCCCGCGCACGCGGGCCGCGGACCCGGTCCTGGTGGAGATCGTCGAGGGGACCCTCGCGTCGGTGGAGCGCGAGGTGGAGACGGCGATCGCCCGCACCGCCCGCTCGCCCATGATCCGGGACGCGCACGACTTCCGCGCGGGCATCCACGACCGGCGGCTGCGCAAGCTCACCGGCCGCTCCTACTCGGCGCTGGTGCAGCCGGTCGTCCGGGACTACCCGATCGAGACGATGCGTCCCGGCGACGTGTACTTCCACAACGACGTGTACCTGTCCGAGGGCGGCATCGGGCACCTGCCCGACCTGTGCGTCACCGTGCCCGTCTTCCACGACGGCGAGGTGGTGGCGTTCGTGCAGGCGTTCGGCCACCACGACGACATCGGCGGCGCCGTCCCGGGCTCCATGCCCAGCCACGCCCGCAGCGCCTTCGAAGAGGGCCTCATGGTGCCGCCGATCAAGCTCTGGGACCGGGGCGCGCCGAACGAGGCGGCGCTGAAGATCATGACGCGCAACTCCCGCATGCCCGACTCCCTGGCGGGGGACCTGGACGCCGAGTGCTCGGCCTGCCTCATGGGCGCCCGCCGCCTGGCCGACCTGTTCGACCGGTACGGCCGCGCCGCCGTGGAGGACTGCTTCGACGCGATCATCGACCGGACCACCGAGACGTTCCGCCGCGAGCTGCTGTCGAAGATCCCCGACGGGACGTACGTGTGGGAGGACTACGCCGAGCACGACGGCGTGGACCCGCCGCGCCTGCACGCCCAGCGCATCACCCTCACCGTCGACTCGTCCGCCGACGTGCCGCTGGTCATCGACTTCACCGGCACGTCCCCGCAGGCCAAGGGCCCGATCAACCACGCGGGCGACTACGCCGACGGGGTGTTCCTGAAGAAGTGGCTGGCGCCCATCCTGCGCAATCTCGCCGACTCCCCCGAGCGGGCCGCCGAGCTGGACGTCAACGAGGGCGTCGTGCCGCTCATCGAGATGCGGTTCCCGGAGAAGGGCACGCTGCTGACGCCCGTGTTCCCGGCGCCGACCAACGCGCGCACGTTCGTCATCCTGCGCCTGCTGGGCGTGCTGGCCGGCGTGCTCGCCAAGGCCACGGGCGGCCGCATGCCCGCCGACCAGGAGACCATCCGCTACACCGGCGTGTACGGGGAGGACGAGCACGGCCCGTACCTGATGCGCGAGGTGCTGGGCGGCGGCTCGGGCGGGCGCCACTACGCCGACGGGGAGGACACCATCCACATCGTCCCCGACTCCCGCAACATCCCGGTCGAGTTCGCCGAGGCGCGCTGGCCGTTCGTGGTGGAGCGGCTCGGCCTGGCCGTCGACTCGGGCGGGCCGGGGAAGTTCCGCGGCGGCCTCGGCTACGACAAGCACATCCGCATGCTGCGCGACGCCCGCTTCATGTCGATCGCCGACCGTTCCATCCTGTCGTGCTGGGGCGTGAACGGAGGGCGCGCGGGCCGTCCCTTCCGCGTGGACATCTTCACGCCCGGGGAGGAGGACGCCGAGCGGATGGAGGGCCTGGTGGACGGCCACCCGGTGCGCGCCGGCCAGATCATCCGCATCCGCACGACGGGAGGCGGCGGCTGGGGCGACCCGTTCGACCGCGACCCCGAACGCGTCGCCGCCGACGTGCGCGACGGCAAGGTCTCCCTCGAGGGGGCCCGCGACGACTACGGCGTGGTGATCGTCGACGGCGTCGTCGACCGCGCCGCCACGGACGCGCTGCGCGCCCGGCTCCGCGCCGAACGCGGCCCCGCCCCGTTCTTCGACCGCGGCCCCGGCTACCCGGTGCTGTCCGGCGGCCGTCCGCACGCCGACGTGGACGTCCTCGACGGGGACGCCGGCCGGCAGGGCGACGGGAGCGGCGACGAGCGGAGCGACCGGCATGACGAGCGGAGCGACCGGCATGACGAGCGGAGCGACCGGCATACTGCCTGAAGGCGCGCGGCCTGCCCGAAGACGCACGGCACGGACGGAAGGGGAGCGATGGACCTGCTCGGAGACCCGGCGGGGGACGCGCCGGAGGCGATCCGGATGGACGGCCGGGCCGTGTCCCGGGCCGACCTGTTCGCCCGCGCGGCGGCGGTGGCGGCCGAGATCGGCGGCGCCGAGGCCGTCGCGGTGCACGCCGTTCCCACGGTCGAGACCGTGGTCGCCGTGGTGGGCGGGATCCTCGCGGGCGTGCCCGTCGTGCCGCTGCCGCCCGACTCGGGCCCGGCCGAACGGGACCACATCCTGGGCGACTCGGGGGCGCGGCTGCTGCTGGCCGCCCGCGACGCCTGGGACCCCGCGGACGGCGGCCCGCCGCTCGTCCCCGTGGACGCGCTGCCGTCCGGGACGTCCGCGCCGCCGTCGCCGCGGCCGCCGGACGACGCGACCGCGCTCATCCTCTACACCAGCGGCACCACCGGCGCCCCCAAGGGCGTGCAGATCTCCCGGGCCGCGATCGCCGCGGGCCTGGACGCGCTGGCCGAGGCGTGGAAGTGGACGGCCGGCGACGTGCTCGTCCACGGCCTTCCGCTGTTCCACGTGCACGGGCTCGTGCTCGGCGTCCTGGGCGCGCTGCGGGTCGGGTCGCCGCTGGTGCACACGGGGCGCCCCCGCCCCGCCGCGTACGCCGCGGCCGCCGACGAGCACGGCGGGTCGCTGTTCTTCGGCGTCCCCACCGTGTGGTCGCGGGTGTGCGAGGACGCGGCGTCCGCCGAGGCCCTGCGCAGGGCGCGGCTGCTGGTGTCGGGCAGCGCCCCGCTGCCGGTGCCGGTGTTCGACCGCCTCGCCGAGCTGACCGGGCACCGGCCCGTCGAGCGGTACGGCATGACCGAGACGCTCATCACCGTCTCCGCGCGCGCCGACGGCGACCGGCGGCCCGGCCACGTCGGCACCCCGCTGCCCGGAGTGGAGACGCGGCTGGCGGCCGACGACGGGTCGCCCGTCCCGTTCGACGGGGAGACGCCCGGGGAACTGCAGGTGCGGGCGCCGATGCTGTTCAGCGGCTACCTGGGCCGCCCCGAGGCCACGGCCGCCGCGTACACCCCCGACGGCTGGTTCCGCACCGGCGACATCGCCGTGATCGGGCCGGACGGGTGGCACCGCATCGTCGGCCGCGCGTCCACCGACCTGATCAAGAGCGGCGGGTACCGGATCGGCGCGGGCGAGGTGGAGAACGCGCTGCTGGCGCATCCGGCGGTGCGGGAGGCGGCGGTGGTCGGCACCCCGCACCCCGACCTCGGCGAACAGGTCACCGCCTACGTCGTGGCCGACGGCGTCGCCGGCCAGGAGCTGATCGACTTCGTGGCGGAGCGGCTGTCGGCGCACAAGCGGCCCCGCGTGGTGCACCTGGTGGACGCGCTGCCGCGCAACGCCATGGGCAAGGTCGTCAAGTCCCGCCTGGGCGAAGGGGCCGGGAAGAGCGCCTAGACCGCGGGTTGCCCCGGGGCGGGGGCTGAGGTTGTCCCCACCCTCGACTGGCGTGGCCGCACCACTGACCTTCGACGGTCGGACGGGTTGGCTGGAGACAGCAGCCGCCGCCCCGTCCGGAGGAAGTCATGAACGTCCACGCCGCCCCCGGGATGCCCGTCCTGCGCCGCCGTGCGGTCCGGCGCAGGCGGGCGATCGGGTGGGCGTTGGCCGCGGCGGCGCTCGCCGCGGGCGCCGCGATGGCGGCGGCGAGCGGCGACGCCGCGGCGACGGTGTCGGGGGCGGTGCGAGGCATCCGGGACGCGCACTGGGCGCTGGTGCCCGCGCTGGCGGTCCTCGTCGTCGTGCACTTCTGGTTCTCCGCCGTGGCGCTGCGCGGCGCGGCGGGACGGCGGCTGCCGCTGCTGCACGCCACGATGGCGCAGTTCACCGGGGCGACCGCGAACCGGGTGACCGGCGGCGGGCTCGGCACGATCGCGGTCAACGCGCGGTACCTGACCGGACGGGGCGTCCCCGCCGGGCAGGCGGTGGCGGTGGCGGGAGTCCTGCAGATCGGGGGCGCGGTCGCCGACCTGCTGCTGTTCGCGGCGGTGCTGCCGATCGCGCTGACGACCGGGGACGGCGTGCTGGTCGCGTGGCTGCGGGAGCACTTGGAAGGGCTCGGCGGACCCCTGATCGCGATCGCCGCGGCGGCCGTGCCCGCCGCGGGCGTCGCCGCGTGGGTCCTGCGAGAGCGGCTGCGCGGCCCCCTCCAGGCGTGCGCGCGGCTGGCGCGGCGTCCGGGAGACCTGGCGGTCATGCTGGCGGCGTCGGCGGCGACCACGCTGGTCATGGCCGTGGGATTCGCGCTGAGCGTGCTGGCGGTCCCCGGGGCCGCGGCACCCGGCCAGTTCGGCGCGCTGATCGTCGTCTACATGGTCGGCGCGGCGGCGGGCGGCGCGGTGCCGGGGCCGGGCGGGCTCGGCTCGACCGAGGCCGCGCTGGTCGCGCTGCTGGCCGCGTCGGGAGTCGAGACGGCCGCCGCCCTCTCCGGTGTGCTGATCTTCCGGGCCGTGTCGCACTGGGCGCCCGTCCCCATCGGACTGCTGACCGCCGGGACGATGCGCGGCGGCCAATCCGACGACGCCTCCGACGACGCCGTCGCGCCGGCCGGCACGCGCGAACAGGAGGCGCCGGTGCCCGCGCGGGCGGCCTAGACGGCCCCCGGCCGAGGACTGGACGGCCCCCGGCCGAGGACTGGACGGCCCCCGGCCGAGGACTGGACGACCCCCGGCCGAGGACGCGTCCGCCCGGGACCCGCGATGATGGTGGACGTGACTGAGCCGCTCGTACCTCGCATGCAGGGATTCGGGACGACGATCTTCGCGGAGATGTCCGCGCTGGCGGTGCGGACCGGGTCGATCAACCTCGGCCAGGGCTTCCCCGACACCGACGGCCCGCCGGGGATGCTGGACGCGGCCGTCGAGGCGATCCGCTCCGGCGGCAACCAGTACCCGCCCGGCCCCGGCCTGCCCGAGCTGCGCCGCGCCGTGGCCGAGCAGCGGCGCGCGCGGTACGGGCTGGAGTACGACCCGGACACCGAGGTCTACATCACCGTCGGCGCCACCGAGGGCATCGCCGCCTCCGTGCTGGCGCTGGCGAACCCCGGCGACGAAGTGATCGTCTTCGAGCCGTACTACGACTCCTACGCCGCCACGATCGCGCTGGCCGGCGCGGTGCGGCGGCCGGTGACGCTGCGTCCGGACGGCGGCCGCTTCACCTTCGACCCCGACGAGCTGCGCGCCGCGGTCGGCCCCCGCACCCGCATGATCCTGGTGAACTCGCCGCACAACCCGGCGGGCACCGTCTTCACCCGCGCGGAGCTGGAGGCGATCGCCGACCTGTGCCGCGAGCACGACCTGATCGCGCTCACCGACGAGGTCTACGAGTACCTGACCTTCGACGACGCCGAGCACATCCCCCTGGCGACCCTGGACGGCATGCGCGAACGCACCGTCGCGGTCTCGTCGGCGGGCAAGACGTTCTCCGTCACCGGCTGGAAGACCGGCTGGGTCACCGCGCCCGCCCCGTACGTGCGCGCGGTCCAGACCGTCAAGCAGTTCATGACGTACGCGGCCGGCGGCCCGTGGCAGCGGGCCGTCGCCTACGCGCTGCGCAACGAGCTCGACTGGGTGGCGCGGCTGCGCGACTCGCTGCAGGCCAAGCGCGACCGGCTCGTCGCGGGCCTGGAGGCGGCGGGCTTCGCGGCCGTCCGCCCGCAGGGCACCTACTTCGTCCAGGCCGACATCCGCCCGCTCGGCTTCACCGACGGCATGGAGCTGGCCCTGGCCCTGCCCGAGAAGGTCGGCGTCGTCGCCATCCCCACCCAGGTCTTCTACGACGACGCCGCGGCCGGATCGCATTTCGTCCGGTTCGCCTTCTGCAAGAAGGACGAGGTCATCGACGAGGCCGTGGAGCGCCTGCGCCGCCTCGGCTGACCGCCGCCTCGCTGACCCGGCGCACGCCCGCCGTGGGCCCCGTGGGCCTTCTCAGGAGCGCCGCACGGGCCGCCCGGCCGGGTCTCCGGGCGCGCTCGGCGCGCGCTCCAGCCGCACGGCTCGGCCGGGCGTCCTGCGCGCGCCGAACCGGCCACTTTTGCCGAACCTAGGGCGCCGGTTGGGCGATATCCGCCCAGGCGCGGCGCCCGTTTCGCGGCTACCTTCGGCCCCGTGAGCAGGCAGGAGGCGGGGCCGCTCGACGGCGAGCGGGTCCTGATCGCGCTCGGCGGCAACGCCATGACGGCGCCCGACGGCAGCGCCGCCCCGGACGCCCAGCGCGCGGCGGTCGAGGCGGCCATGGAGCACGTGGCCGACCTGGTCGCGGCGGGCGCCCGGGTGGCGCTGACGCACGGCAACGGCCCCCAGGTCGGCAACCTGCTGATCAAGAACCAGCTGGCCGCGGACGTGGTGCCGCCGGTGCCGCTGGACTGGTGCGGCGCGCAGACCCAGGCCACCGTCGGCGTGCTGATCATGAACGCGCTGGCGCGGGCCCTGGCGGCGCGCGGCGCGGACCGGCCGGTCACCGTCGTCGTCACCCGCACCCTGGTGGACGCCGCCGACCCCGCCTTCGCCGACCCGGTCAAGCCGATCGGCCGGTACTTCCCGCAGGCCGAGGCGGAGCGGTTCATGGCGCTCGGGCAGCAGTGGCGGTCCTACGGGCCGCGCGGCTGGCGGCGCGTGGTCGCCTCGCCCGAGCCGCTGGAGATCCTCGACGCGGACGCCGCGGCCCTGCTGCTCGACGCCGGCCACGTCGTGGTCGCGGCCGGCGGCGGAGGCGTGCCCGTCGTGCGCGGCGAGGACGGCGTCCTGCGCGGCGTGGAGGCGGTGGTGGACAAGGACCTGGCGGCGGCGCTGCTGGCCCGGCGGCTGGGCGCCGCCACCCTGGTGATCGCCACCGATGTGGAGCACGTCCTGGTGGGGTACGGGACCCCGCGGGAGCGTCCGCTGCGCCGCACCACCGCGCGGGAGCTGCGCACGCTGGCCGCCGCCGGGCACTTCGCCGGCGGCAGCATGGGGCCGAAGGTGACGGCGGCGTGCCGTTTCGTCGAGCGGGGCGGCCGGCGCGCCGCGATCACCTCGCTCGACCGGATCACCGACGCGGTCCGCGGCGAGGCCGGAACGATCGTCCACCCCGGCGAGCGGTGCGGCTGAGCCGGCGGCGACCCGCACGACACGAGGGCGACAAGCACGACACGAGAGCCACGACACGAGAGCAAGGAGCGGCGACGTGCCCGACCCGATCGAAGTCCGCAAGATCCCCATCGAACACGTGGCCGACGCCTCCGGGCTGGCCCGGCTCATCGACGACGGCGTGCTCGAGGCCGACCGGGTGCTCGCCGTGGTCGGCAAGACCGAGGGCAACGGCGGCGTCAACGACTACACCCGCCTGCTGGCCGACCGGGCGTTCCGCGAGGTGCTGGTCGCCAAGGGCACCCGCACCGAGGAGGAGGTCCGCAACGTCCCGCTGGTGTGGTCGGGCGGCACCGACGGGGTGCTCAGCCCGCACGCCACCGTGTTCGCCACCGTCGACCCGGCGACCGTGCCCGCCACCGACGAGCCGCGCCTGTCGGTCGGGGTCGCGATGAGCGAGGTGATCCTCCCCGAGGACATCGGCCGTCCCGCCATGGTCGAGAAGGTCGCCGCGGGGGTGCGCGAGGCCATGAAGGTCGCCGGGATCGACGACCCGGCCGACGTGCACTACGTCCAGACCAAGACGCCGCTGCTGACCCTCGACACCATCAACGACGCGCGCTCGCGCGGCCAGGACGTGGTCACCGAGGACACGCTCAAGTCGATGGACATCTCCAACTCCACCACCGCGCTGGGCATCGCGGTCGCGCTCGGCGAGATCGAGCCGCCCCGTCCCGAGCAGATCCACCGGGACCTGTCGCTGTACTCGTCGGTGGCGTCCTGCTCGTCCGGCGTGGAGCTGGACCGCGCCCAGATCGTCGTGGTCGGCAACGTGCGGGGGATCGGCGGCCGGTACCGGGCCGGGCACGCGGTCATGCGGGACGCGCTGGACGCCGACGGCATCTGGGCGGCGATCCGCTCGACCGGCCTGCCGCTGCCCGACCGCCCGCACCCCGACGACCTGGACGGCCGCCTGGTCAACGTGTTCATCAAGTGCGAGGCCGACCCGTCCGGCCGGGTGCGCGGGCGGCGCAACATCATGCTGGACGACTCCGACGTGCACTGGCACCGGCAGATCAAGGCGTGCGTGGGCGGGGTGGCCGCGTCGGTCACCGGCGACCCGGCCGTGTTCGTGTCGGTCGCCGCCGTCCACCAGGGCCCGTCCGGCGGCGGCACCGTCGCCGCCATCGCCGACCTCGGCTGAACGATCACCTCGGGTAGGCGGATAACCGCACTGGGTGGTCGCCGGAGGTTATAGCCTCGTGGCCGTGCGTCACCTGACCGTTCCCGAACCCCAGTTCCCCGACGACGACGGCTCGGCCGACCCGCGGCTGCGCGAGGCGCTGGCCGGGTACGCCGACGGCCGCCTCGGCGAGCACGCGGTCCTGCAGGCGCTGCCGGACGCGCGGCTGCTGATCCCCGTCGTGGCCGTCCTCACCGAAGAGGAGGAGGCGCCGCCGCCGGCGCCCGCCGCCGCGGGCGGCGGCCGTCCGAACCGGCCGCCGCTGCGGCGCGAGAAGTCCAGCGAGATGGCGCTGCCCACGCTGATCGGCGAGGACGGCCGCCGCGGGGTCCTCGGCTTCACCTGCCTCGACAGCCTCAAGGCGTGGCGGCCCGACGCCCGCCCGGTCGCGGTGACCGCCCGGCAGGCGTGCCGGGCGGCGCTGGACGACGGCGCGGACGCGCTCGTCGTGGACGTGGCGGGCCCGGTGCCGTTCGCCGTGGACGGCGTCCGGCTGCACCTGATGGCCGAGGGCCGCCCGATCCCGCCGCCGCACGAGGACCCGGACGTGCTGGCCGCCGTGGAGGCCGCGTTCGGCCCTGAGGAGGCGGTCAGCGGGGTGCGCGTCGACCGCGGCGGCAGGGCCGAGCTGGCCATCCGCTTCACCCTGCGGCCGGGCCACGACGAGCGCGCCGCCGTGCGCCGCGTCTCCGACCGCCTCGCGGAGATGCTCCGCGGCCGCATCGTCGGCGGCGTCGAGCTCACCGTCGTCCGCGGCTGAACCGCGCCGACCCCGCCGGGCCCCGGAAGGAAAACGAGTGGCCCGGCGCGGGACGCGGCGGGCATGCTGGGCCGCATGCCCGAATCCCTCGACGACGCGCAGGTGGCCGAATTCATCGAGAACGGCTTCGTGCGCATCCCGGAGGCGTTCCCGCGCGAGGTCGCCGACGCGTGCCGGGAGATCATGTGGCCGGACACCGGCTGCGACCCCGACGACCCCTCCACCTGGACGCGCCCGGTGGTGCGGCTGTGGCACTACGACCAGGAGCCGTTCCGCGTCGCCGCCAACACGCCGAAGCTGCACGCGGCGTTCGACGCGCTCGTCGGGGCGGGGCGGTGGGTGCCGCGGCCCGGCCTCGGCACGGTCCCGGTGCGGTTCCCCAGCCCGGACGACCCCGGCGACACCGGCTGGCACGTCGAGTCGAGCTTTCCGGGGGACGACCCCGACGACTTCATGAGCTGGCGGCTGAACGTCTCCTCCAAGGGCCGGGCGCTGCTCATGCTGTTCCTGTTCTCCGACGTGGGCGAGCTCGACGCGCCCACGCGCATCCGCGTGGGCTCGCATCTGGACGTGCCGCCGATCCTGGAGCCCGCGGGGGAGGAGGGGCTGACCTTCCTGGAGGCGGCGCAGAAGGCCGTTCCGGCGAGCGAGCACCGGCCGGTCGCCCTGGCCACGGGGCGCGCCGGCGACGTCTACCTGTGCCATCCGTTCGTCGTGCACTCCGCGCAGCCGCACCACGGCACAGAGCCGCGGTTCATGGCGCAGCCGCCGCTGTATCCGGCCGAGCCGCTGCGGCTGGAACGGCCCGACGGCGCCTACTCCCCGGTGGAGGCGGCGATCCGGCGCGGGCTCGGGCGCTGACCCCGCGCGCGGGCTCTCTGGCGTCGCCCCGCATCCGGCGGAGCCGATCTCAGGGAGTGGACGCCTCGCACGGCGCGCGGCCCCGACTCAATAGGATCGGAGCATGCTGCGCTGGTTGACCGCGGGGGAGTCCCACGGCCCGGCCCTCACCGCCATCCTGGAGGGCCTGCCGGCGGGCGTGCGGGTGACCTCGGCCGACATCGCCGAGGAGCTGCGCCGCCGCCGGCTCGGGCACGGGCGGGGCGCCCGCATGAAGTTCGAGCAGGACAAGGTCACGATCGTCGGCGGGGTCCGCCACGGCGTGACGCTCGGCGGACCCGTCGCGGTCGAGGTGGCCAACACCGAGTGGCCCAAGTGGGAGACGGTCATGGCCGCCGACCCCGTCGACCCCGACGTGCTGGCCGCGCAGGCGCGCAACGCGCCGCTCACGCAGCCGCGGCCCGGGCACGCCGACCTGGTCGGCATGCAGAAGTACGGGTTCGACGACGCCCGTCCGGTGCTCGAACGCGCCAGCGCCCGCGAGACCGCCGCCCGCGTCGCCCTCGGCGCGGTCGCCAAGGCGTTCCTGCGCCAGACGCTCGGCGTGGAGGTCCTCAGCCACGTCGTCGCGATCGGTGAGATCGGCGTCCCCGACGGCGCGCCGCCGCCCGCGCCGGAGGACCTGCCGCGCGTCGACGCCGACCCGGTGCGCTGCTTCGACCCGGGCACCGCCGCGGAGATGGTCGCGCACATCGACGCGCTGAAGAAGGCGGGCGACACCCTCGGCGGCGTCGTCGAGGTGCTCGCCTACGGCCTGCCGCCCGGTCTGGGCAGCCACGTGCACTGGGACCGCCGCCTGGACGCCCGCCTGGCCGGAGCGCTCATGGGCATCCAGGCGATCAAGGGCGTGGAGTTCGGCGACGGCTTCACCACCGCGCGCCGCCCCGGCTCCCGCGCGCACGACGAGATCGAGGGCACGCCCGAGGGCGTCCGCCGCCGCACCAACCGCGCCGGCGGCGTCGAGGGCGGCATGACCACCGGCGAGGTGCTGCGGATGCGCGCCGCGATGAAGCCGATCTCCACCGTGCCGCGCCGCCTGGACACCATCGACGTGCGCACCGGCGAGCCCGCCAAGGCCATCAACCAGCGCAGCGACGTCACCGCCGTGCCCGCCGCCGGGGTCGTCGCCGAGGCCATGGTCGCGCTGGTGCTCGCCGACGCGGCGCTGGAGAAGTTCGGCGGCGACTCGGCCGAGGAGACCGCCCGCAACGCGCAGGGCTACCTGTCGTCCCTGGCCGTCAAGTAGGGAGCGTCCGACGATGACCCACCCCAAGGCCGTGCTCATCGGTCCGCCCGGCTCGGGCAAGACCACCGTCGGCGCCGCCCTGGCCGAGCGGCTCGGCGTCGCGCTGCGCGACACCGACGCCGACGTCGAGGCCGCCGCGGGCCGTCCCATCAGCGAGATCTTCATCGACGACGGCGAGGAGCGGTTCCGCGAGATGGAGCGCGCCGCCGTCCGCGCCGCCCTGGCCGAGCACGACGGCGTCGTCGCGCTGGGCGGCGGCGCGATCCTCGCCCCCGAGACGCAGGAGCTGCTCGCCGGGCACACCGTGGTCTACCTGAAGGTGGGCCTGTCGGAGGCGGTCAAGCGGGTCGGCCTGGCCAGCGCGCGCCCCCTGCTCGCGCTGAACCCGCGCAGCCAGCTGCGTCGGCTGCTGAACGAGCGGCTGCCCATCTACGAGCGGCTCGGCACGCTGCACGTCGACACCGAGGGCCGCACGCCCGAGGAGATCGCCGAAGAGATCGTCAAGGGGATCGCGTGACGGCCGTGCGGGTCTCCGTCGGGCAGGGCTACGAGGTGGTCATCGGCACCGGCGTGCTCGGCGAGCTGCCCGGCCTGCTCGGCGAGGGCGTGCGCACCGTCGCCGTCGTGCACGCCGAGGGGCTGCCGGAGATCGCCCGCCCCGTCTGCCGGGTCCTCGAGCAGGCGGGCCTCATCGTGCACGCCCTGCCGGTGCCGGACGGCGAGGCCGCCAAGGAGGTCGGCGTGCTGGCCGGGCTGTGGTCCCGGTTCGCGCAGCTCGGCATGACCCGCTCGGACGCCGTCGTCGGCGTGGGCGGCGGCGCCACCACCGACCTGGCCGGCTTCGCCGCCGCGTCGTGGCTGCGCGGCGTGCGCGTCGTGCTGGTGCCCACCACGCTGCTCGGCATGGTGGACGCCGCCGTCGGCGGCAAGACCGGGATCAACATCCCCGAAGGCAAGAACCTGGTCGGCGCGTTCCACCCCCCGGCGGGCGTGCTGTGCGACCTGGCCACGCTGATGACCGTGCCCCGCCAGGACTACGTCAGCGGGCTGGCCGAGGTGATCAAGGCCGGGTTCATCGCCGACCCCGCGATCTTGGACCTGGTGGAGGACGACCCGGAGGGCGCCGCGTCCCCGGACGGTCCGCACACCCGTGAGCTCGTCGAACGGTCCGTCCGCGTGAAGGCCGCGGTGGTGTCGGCCGACCTGAAGGAGAGCGGCCTGCGGGAGATCCTCAACTACGGCCACACCCTCGGCCACGCCATCGAGAAGGTCGAGGAGTACCGCTTCCGGCACGGCCACGCCGTCGCGATCGGCATGGTCTACGCCGCCGAGCTGGCCCGGCTGGCGGGCCGCCTGCCCGCCGACCTGGTGGCGCGGCACCGCTCGCTGCTCGCCTCGGTCGGCCTGCCCACGGCCTACCGCGGCGACGCCTGGCCGCGGCTGCGCGCCGCCATGTCCATCGACAAGAAGGCCCGGGGCGCCACGCTGCGCTTCGTCGTCCTGGACGGCCTGGCCGAGCCCGGCCGCCTGGAGGGCCCCGACGAGGACCTCCTCGCCGCCGCCTATCACGAGGTGAGCCGGTGACGGCGGCGGGCGGGGCCGGGGCGGCCGGCCCGAGGAGCGCGGGCGAGCGGCCGGGGCGGCGGACGCCGCCGCGGGGACGGGCCGGGATCCGCTGAACGGAGTGGGGCGATGAAGCGCGTGCTGGTGCTGAACGGGCCGAATCTGCGGCGGCTCGGGACCCGGGAACCGGACGTGTACGGGTCCTCCACGTTCGACGACCTGGTGGCGCTGTGCCGGGAGACGGGGCGGCGCCTGAACCTCCACGTCGAGGTGCGGCAGACAGACGACGAGGCGGAGATGATCCGCTGGGTCCACGAGGCGGCCGACGAGCGGCTGCCCATCGTGATCAACCCGGCCGCGTTCACCCACTACTCCTACGGGCTGCGCGACGCCCTGGCGCAGCGCACCGCGCCGCTCATCGAAGTGCACATCTCCAATCCGGCGGCCCGCGAGGAGTTCCGGCACACCTCGGTCGTGGCGGGCGTGGCGACGGGCACGATCGCCGGGTTCGGGATGCTGTCGTACGTGCTGGCGCTGCAGGCGATGGCCGACCTGCTCGCGCAGGAGGAGACGACGCCCTCCTGACGCGACTCCCTGACGCGCCTTCCTGACCCGCCGTCCTGACGCGCGCCTTCTCGACGCGCGCCTTCTCGACGCGCGGCGCCCGCGCCGTCAGACGGCGGCGCCGGCGGTGTGCATGAGCTCCTTGAGCTCGGCGATCACGTCGTCGAGCGGGCTCAGGTCGCGCTTGGCGCGGCACATGATCGTGGCGCCCTCGACGGCGGCCACGATGAGGCGGGCCAGCCGTCCGGCGCGCTCGTCGGGGACCCCGGCGTTGGCCAGGCCGGTGGCCAGGGTGTCCTGCCAGCGGTCGAACACCGCGGCGGCGGCCGCGGCCAGCTGCGGCGCGTCCTCGTGCGACTCCACGGTGACCGCCACCACCGGGCAGCCCGCCCGGAAATCGCTCTTGACCAGGACGCGCCGCCACCACCCGATGAACGCGTCCACGGCCGCGGCCGGGTCGCCGCCCTCGACGGCCGCCTGGATGCCGGAGTTGAGGAACTCCCCGGCGTAGCGGACCGCCTCCTCGGCCAGCTGCGCCTTGCCGCCGGGGAAGTGGTGGTAGATCGACCCGCGCGGCGCGCCGCTGTGCCGGATGACCTCCCGGAACCCCGTGCCGCTGTAGCCGCGCTCGCGGAAGAGGTAGGCCGCGCTGCGCACCATGCGTTCCCGGCTGTCCCTGCCCATGCCCCGATTATGACATTCATCATAAGCTTCGCGGCTTGACCATGACGGCCGTCATAGCGACTCTTGCATGCACATGTCGGACGTCATACCGACCACCGTGTGCGACGAAGGAGACCCCGGTGATCGACCTCAGCCGTGACGGGCAGGTCCACGTCCTGCGGTTCGACGCGGGCGAGAACCGGTTCGCCCCGGCGTTCCTGGACGCGATGGACGAGGCCTTGACGGCCCTGGAGAAGAACGACGGACCCGGCGCGGCGCTGGTGACCGTCGGGACCGGCAAGTTCTACTCCAACGGTCTCGACCTGGACTGGGCGGGCGCCAATCCCGACCGGCTGGAGGGGTACCTGCGCCGCGTGCACGAGATGTACGCGCGGCTGCTGGCGCTGCCGATGCCGACCGTGGCGGCCGTGAACGGGCACGCGTTCGCCGCTGGCGCGATGCTGGTCCTGTGCCACGACGTCGCCGTCATGCGCACCGACCGCGGCTACTTCTGCCTGCCCGAGGTCGACCTGGGGCTGACGTTCACCCCGGGCATGCGCGCCGTGATCCAGTCGCGGCTGTCCCCCGGGGTGGCCCACGAGGCGATGCTCACCGGCCGCCGGTACACCGCCGAGCAGGCCGAGCGGGCGGGGATCGTGCACCGCACCGCCGCCGAGGCCGACGTGCTGCCCACCGCCGTGGAGCTGGCCGCGTCGCTGGCCGGCAAGAACGGCGCGGTGGTGCGCGGCATCCGCACCGGCATGTACGCCCGGGTCATCGAGGCCCTGCGCGGCCCGGTCCTCGACTGAGGGGGCGCGGACTGAGGGGGCGCGGACTGAGGGGGCGCGGACTGAGGGGCGCGCGGGGACGGCGCGGACGCCTGCGTTACCGTCGACAGAATCCAGTTCGGTTCGTGGAGGGGATGCCGATGCGCATCGGGATGGCGCTCAAGTACTCCGGCGGCTTCAAGGAGACCGTCGAGGAGCTGGCCGACTACGAGAAGGCCGGCCTCGACATCGTCTTCGTCGCCGAGGCCTACAGCTTCGACGCGGTCAGCCAGCTGGGCTACATCGCCGCCAAGACCGAGCGGCTGGAGATCGCGTCCGGCATCCTGCCGATCTACTCGCGCACGCCCACGCTGCTGGCGATGACCGCCGCGGGTCTGGACTACGTGTCCGACGGGCGGTTCACCCTGGGCATCGGCGCGTCCGGCCCGCAGGTGGTCGAGGGCTTCCACGGGGTGCCGTACACCGCGCCGCTCGGCCGCACCCGCGAGGTCATCGAGATCTGCCGCAAGGTGTGGCGGCGCGAGCGGCTCCAGCACAGCGGCAAGTACTACTCCATGCCGCTGCCGGAAGGGCAGGGCACCGGTCTCGGCAAGCCGCTGAAGCTCATCAACCGTCCGGTCCGGGAGGACATCCCGGTGCTGGTCGCCGCGATCGGGCCCAAGAACGTCGAGCTCACCGCCGAGATCGCCAACGGCTGGGAGCCGATCTTCTACGTGCCGGAGAAGGCCGCCGAGGTGTGGGGGCCGTCGCTGGCCGCGGGCAAGGCCCGGCGCGACCCGGCGCTCGGCGAGCTGGACGTGGTCGGGCAGGCGCCGCTGGCCATCGGCGACGACGTGGACGGCTACCTGGAGTTCGGCCGCCCCATGGCCGCCCTCTACATCGGCGGCATGGGCGCCAAGGGCAAGAACTTCTACAACGACCTGTGCCGCCGCTACGGCTGGGAGAAGGAGGCCGAGGAGATCCAGGACCTCTACCTGGACGGCAAGAAGGACGAGGCCGCGGCCAAGGTCCCCTACGAGCTGCTGCAGAAGATGTCGCTGATCGGGTCCGAGGGGCACGTGCGGGAGCGGCTGGCGGCCATGAAGGAGTCCGGCGTCACCACCCTCAACGTCACGCCGATCGCGGGCGACCACAAGGGCCGCCTGGCGCTCATCGAGAAGATCAAGGAGATGGCCGCCGACCTGGACTAGGCGCGCGCCCGAGGCCGTGGACCGCCCTCCCCGGACACCGGGGAGGGCGGACGGGCGGAGGGTCCGACGGGGCCGACGGACGTGCGGAACGCCGGCCGCGTCGTATCCGCCTTCCGTGGACTACAGTCCTCGCCATGGAGGACCTTCGTCGCGAACGCCGTGAGCGGCTGGCCGCGTGGGCGGCCGCCCACGACCTGGACGCCCTGCTCGTCACCCGGCTCGTCAACGTCCTGTACCTGACCGGGCTGGACAGCTCCAACGCCGCGCTGCTGGTGCGCGCCGACGGGCCCCCGCTGCTGGCCACCGACGCCCGGTACGCCGGCACCGCCGCCCGCGTCTGCCCCGAGCTGGAGACCGTCGTCGACCGGCGCGTCGCCGAGACCCTGCTGGAGCGGGCGGCCAAGGCCGGGGCGCGGCGCCTCGGCTTCGAGCCCCACGCCGTCACCGTCGAACAGCACTCCGGGCTCGCCGCCCTGGCCGCCGACGGCCTGGAGCTGCGCCCCGCCGGGCGCCCCGTGGAGGAGCTGCGCCGCGTCAAGGACGAGGCCGAGCTGCGGCTGCTGGCCGAGGCGTGCGCGATCACCGACCGCGTGTTCGACGACGTGCTCCCCATGCTCAAGCCGGGCGTCACCGAACGGGAGATCGCCGTCGCGCTGGAGCGGCGCATGGTCGACCTGGGCGCGGAGCGGCCCGCGTTCGACTCGATCGTGGCGTCCGGCCCCAACGGGGCCCTCCCGCACCACCGGCCCGGCGACCGCCCGCTGGCCCGCGGCGACCTGGTCACCCTGGACTTCGGCGCCCGGTACGGCGGCTACCACGCCGACATGACCCGCACCGTCGCGATCGGCGCCGTCGCCGACTGGCAGCGCGACCTGTACGAGCTGGTGCGCCGCGCCCAGCAGGCCGCCCTGGACGCCGTCCGCCCCGGCGCCGAGACCCGGGCCGTGGACGCCGCCGCCCGCGACCTGATCAAGGCGGCCGGGCACGGCGACGACTTCCCGCACGCCCTCGGACACGGCGTCGGCCTGGAGATCCACGAGGCGCCGCTCATGGGGTACGACAAGACCGGTAAGCTGGGGGACCGGGTTCCGATCACCGCCGAGCCGGGGGTCTATCTGGCCGGGCGCGGCGGGGTCCGCATCGAGGACACCCTGGTGACCCGTGCCGGCGGACCGGAGCTTCTCACCACGACCACCAAGGACCTGCTCGTCCTGTGACCCCGTCGGGGCGGGCGGGGCCGACCCCGGCGATCCGGGGGGCGCGGGG
Source organism: Actinomadura rubrobrunea NBRC 15275 (assembly GCF_001552235.1). Taxonomy (NCBI): domain Bacteria; kingdom Bacillati; phylum Actinomycetota; class Actinomycetes; order Streptosporangiales; family Thermomonosporaceae; genus Actinomadura; species Actinomadura viridilutea. The sequence continues at coordinate 26,667 of NZ_BCQU01000066.1, forward strand.
GACGTCCCCCGCGCCGGAGGCAGGACCATTCGACCGAGGCGGGGACGGCCCCGTCAGGGGGCAGGAGAGGACGCTGTGGCGACGACGAACGACCTCAAGAACGGCATGACGCTGAAACTGGACGGCGAGCTGTGGACCGTCCTTGAGTTCCAGCACGTCAAGCCCGGCAAGGGCGGCGCGTTCGTCCGCACCAAGCTCAAGCACGTGCTGTCGGGCAAGGTGGTCGACAAGACCTTCAACGCCGGCACCAAGGTCGAGGTGGCCAGCGTCGACAAGCGGGAGATGCAGTACCTCTACCGCGAGGGCGAGGACTTCGTCTTCATGGACACCCAGACCTACGACCAGCCGCACATCCCCGCCGCGGTCGTCGGCCAGGCCGCCGACTACCTGCTGCCCGAGCAGATGGCGACCATCGCCTTCCACGGCGAGGACCCGCTGTACGTCGAGCTGCCCGCCGCCGTGGTGCTGGAGGTCACCCAGACCGAGCCGGGCCTGCAGGGCGACCGCTCCACCGGCGGCACCAAGCCCGCCACGCTGGAGACCGGCGCGCAGATCCAGGTGCCGCTGTTCATCACCACCGGCGAGAAGGTCAAGGTCGACACCCGCACGGGCGAGTACCTCGGCCGCGCCTGATGGCGGACGCGAGGACCCGCGCGGCGGCCGGGCCGGCCGCCGCGCGCGGCGGACCGACGGGCCCCGCGGACGGCGGGCCCGCGAGCGGAGCGAGGCGATGAGCGCGAGGACGAAGGCGCGCAAGCTGGCGCTGGACATCCTGTTCGCCGCCGAGCTGCGCGAGGAGCGGCCCACCGACGTGCTGGCCGCGCGCGGCCGGCCCAACCAGGACGAGCTGGCCGAGTTCGGGCACGCCGTGCGGCTGATCGAGGGCGTGCAGGAGCACCGCGCGCGCATCGACGAGCTGCTGTCCACCTACGCCACCGGGTGGACGCTGGACCGCATGCCCGCCGTCGACCGCAACATCCTGCGGATGGGCGCCTTCGAGCTGCTGTGGGTGGACGACGTGCCCGACGGCGTGGTGGTCAGCGAGGCGGTCGCGCTGGCCACCGAGCTGTCCACCGAGGAGTCGCCGCGCTTCGTCAACGGGCTGCTGTCGCGGCTGCAGCGGCTCAAGCCGTCGCTCGCGCTGTAGGGCCCGGCCACTAGGGTGGAGGTCATGATGGACGGGCGGCAGTCGAAACGCGCGCGGGGGAGCGGTCCGCGCACCGCCGTGCTGTGGGACGCGCTGCGGGCCGTCCTCGACCGGATCGCCCCGGAGGCCGGGCCCAGCGACGTGGTCGACGTCGGCGGCGGCACCGGCGGGTTCGCCGTGCCGCTGGCCGAGCTGGGCCACCGGGTCACCGTCGTCGACTCCAGCCCCGACGCGCTGGCCGCGCTGGAGCGGCGCGCCGCCGAGTCCGGCGTCACCGTGCGGGCCGTGCAGGGCGACGCGGTCGACCTGCCCGACCTGCTCGGCACCGGCACCGCCGACCTGGTGCTGTGCCACAACGTGCTGGAGTACGTCGACGACCCGGGGGCGGCCATGGCGGCGCTGACCGCGGCCGTGCGTCCCGGCGGCTCGGTCAGCGTGCTGGTCGCCGGGCAGATCGGCGCGGCGCTGCAGCGGGCCGTCCACGGGCACTTCGACGACGCCCGGCGCGTCTTGACCGACCCGGACGGCCGGTGGGGCGAACGCGACCGCACGCCCCGCCGCTTCACCCGGCAGACGCTGACGGCCCTGGTGGAGGCGGCCGGGCTGCGGGTCGGCGAGCTGCACGGCGTGCGGATCTTCGCCGACCTGGTGCCGGACGCGCTGCTGGACGGCGAGCAGGACGCCGCCGCGGCGCTGATCGCCCTGGAACAGGTCGCGGCCGTCCACCCGGTGCTGCGGGAGCTGGCCGCGCAGCTGCACCTGCTGGCGTACAAGGACGCCTGAGGCGGCCATGGGCCGCAAGCAGCAGCTGCCCCGTCCCGGACCGCCGCCCGGACCGCCCGGCGACGACACCGGCTGCGCCATCCTGCACGTCGACATGGACGCCTTCTTCGTCGGCGTGGAGCTGCTGGACCGGCCCGAGCTGCGGGGCCGCCCGGTGATCGTGGGCGGCACCGGGACGCGCGGCGTGGTGGCGTCGGCGTCGTACGAGGCCCGCGAGTACGGCGTGCACTCGGCCATGCCGATGAGCCGCGCCCGGCGGCTGTGCCCGGACGCGGTGGTGCTGCCGCCCCGGCACGACCGCTACGCCCGGGTGTCGGCGGCCGTCATGGAGATCTTCCGTTCGATCACCCCGCTGGTCGAGCCGCTCGCCCTGGACGAGGCGTTCCTGGACGTCGCGGGGGCCCGCCGCCGCCTCGGCCGGCCCGCCGAGATCGCCCGGATGATCCGCGCGCAGGTGTTCGAGCAGCAGGGCCTGACCTGCTCGGTGGGCGTGGCGAGCACCAAGTTCGTGGCCAAGCTGGCCTCCACGCGGTGCAAGCCCGACGGGATGCTCGTCGTGCCCGCCGACGAGGTGCGGGAGTTCCTGCACCCGCTGCCCGTGGCCGCCCTGTGGGGCGTCGGCGACCGCACGGAGGAGGCCCTCACGCGCCTCGGCCTGCGCACCGTCGGTCAGCTGGCCCGGGTGCCGCTCGCCACGCTCCGGCGCGAGCTCGGCCACGCCCTCGGCACCCGCCTGCACGACCTGGCCTGGGGCCGCGACCCCCGGCCCGTCGTGCCGCACGGCCCCGACAAGAGCATCGGCGCCGAGGAGACCTTCGACGCCGACGTGGACGATCCCGACACGATCCGGCGGGAGCTGCTGCGGCTGTCGGAGAAGGTCGGGGCCCGGCTGCGCGCCGCGGGCCGCGCGGGCCGCACGGTCAGCGTCAAGCTGCGCCGCGCGGACTTCACCACGCTCACCCGGTCGCGCACGCTCCGCGAGCCCACCGACGTCGCGCGTGTGATCTACGTCACAGCGTGCGAGTTGTACGAGGCGTCCGGGCTCGACCGGGTACGGCTGCGCCTGGTGGGGGTCAGGGTGGAGAATCTGATTCCGGCCGACCGGGCCGTCCGCCAGCCGACGCTGGACGAGCCGGAGACCGGGTGGCGCGAGGCCGAACGCGCCGTCGACCGGGTGAGCAGGCGTTTCGGCAGCGGCGCGGTGCGTCCCGCCGCCCTGGTACGGCGCGCGTGGGACGACGGCGACGGGGCGGAGGGGGACGCGAGGTGACGCCGAGATGACCGGCATCCGCTGCGTGGTGGGGCGTTCGCTTTCGTCCGCTCGGTGCGCCTCGTATTCTGGGCATATCACCGTTGAGGTTCCCGTCCTGCATCGGATACCCCGTCGCGGGGCTGTCGTTGGGAGGCGCCGTGCCGCTCTCTGAGCACGAGCAGCGCATGCTCGACCAGATCGAGCAGGCGTTGTACGCCGAGGATCCGAAGTTCGCTCACGCGGTCCGCTCGACCAACCCGCAGGTCCACTACAAGCGCCGCATCGTCAAGGCCGCTCTCGGCTTCGCGCTGGGCGTCGGCGCGCTGATGGCGGGGCTCGTGATCAACCAGGGCCCGGTCACCATCGCCATCAGCGTGACGGGCTTCCTGCTGATGGTCGTGTGCTGCGTCTGGGCCCTGTCCAGTTGGAAGCGCATGACCGGCATCGGCTCCGAGCCGCACCAGCAGCCGCGGCGCCAGGTCAAGCCCAAGGCGACGTTCATGGAGCGCATGGAAGAGCGCTGGCGCCGCCGCACCGAAGGCGAGTGACTTTCCGGGGGGCCGGCTGCGGCCCCCGCAGCGCCCCCCGCCCCCCTCAAAGAGATCCCCGCGGCTCGCGCCGCGCCGCCCGTGCCCTTGGCGGGCGCCTTTGTCGCCTCACCACACGCCTCAACGGTCCCAGGCGCCTCATCGGTCTCTCAACGCCTCAACGGTTGTGTGATCGCGCCACCCCCGCATGCGCCGCTCCGACCCGCGCGTGCCCGCCGCCCGTCCAGCCGCCCCTGCGGCGCGGCTGACGTTCGGCCAGGTTTCGGCCCCCCCGTCGGACACGTCCATCCGGGAGGTGCGGGCGCTCGGGCGCGGCGCCCGCGCGAGGGGCTAGCGGGGGCGCCGGGGCACGAGACGGCGGGTCAGGGATTCCACCCGGAACGCGACCGCGACCAGGCGGCCGCCGGCCCGGCGGCTCAGGGAGCCGGCCGAGGCCAGGGTGGACGCGGGGAACAGCCGGGCCCGCCAGCGGGCCCGGCGTCCCACGGACGCGGCGATGGCCTCGCGGACGGTGCGGACGTCCTGCCGCAGCGTCTCGGGCGGCGTCAGCGGGCGGGACGGCGCGTAGCGGGCCAGCTCCTCCGCGCGGGCGATGCGTCCCAGCGCCCGCGCGGCGGGCTCCTCCAGCTCCAGCAGCTCGCCCAGGCGTCGGGCGGCCGTCCGCGGCGTGTCGCTGGGACGCCACTCCAGCCCGTGGTCGATGGCGTCGGCCCGCATCTCCCGCCACGCGGTGTGGGCGGCCTCGGCGTGGTCGGGCGGGGAGCCGTCGGCGCCGCCGGAACGCGTCGCCGCGGCGGCCCAGCGCAGCCGGCGGGTCGCGCTCCTGGCCGCCCTGGGGGCGGCGAGGAGCAGCAGGGCCAGCAGCGCGCCGATGATCCAGCCGATGGGGGCGTCCCCGTCGGCCGAGCGCCCGCTGTCGGCGCCGGCGTCGGCGCCCAGGTCGTCCTGACGCCGGGCGGGGGCCGACGGGGACGCCTGGTCCCGCTCCTGCCGGTCGGCCTCCGGGGAGTCGACGTCCTGCTCCTGCGCGGCGTCGGCGGTCCCGGACGTGATGAGCTGGCTGTAGACCGGAGGGGACGCGGTGCCCTGCCCGGCGGCGCCGCTCGGCGTGGGCTCGAACCGCACCCAGCCCGTCCCCTGGAAGTACAGCTCGGGCCAGGCGTGCGCGTCGCGCGTCCGCACGTGCCACACGCCCGGGGAGACCTCGGTTCCGGTGGTGTAGCCCATGGCGACCCGGGCCGGGATGCCGAGGATCCGCGCCAGCAGGGCCATGGAGGCGGCGAACTGCTCGCAGTAGCCCTTCTTGCTGTGCATCAGGAAGTCGACCAGGTCGCTGCCGTGCTGCGGGGGCCGGGCCGTCAGGTCGTACTGGAACCCGCCGTCCTCGGTGAACCAGCGCTGCAGCAGCACCGCCTGGTCGTAGGCGGTGGTCGCCCCGGCGGTGATCTCGTCCGCGAGCCGGCGCACCTCGCGCGGGATGCGCTCGGGCACGGCCGTGTAGCGGGTGTAGATCTCGTTCGGGGGCGGTCCGGCGGCCCGCAGCCGCGCCGCCGTCGCCCGGACCCGCGTGCTGGTGACCGTGTAGGACCGCCCGCTCGCCGAATCGCGCAGCGAGTAGATCATCAGCGACGGGGGGTGCACCCGCCAGTCGCCCTCGATCTCCACGCGGGTCGGGGCGTACGGCACGGGCAGGAACGTCATGTTCCGCACCTGCGGGCGCACCCGGATGCGCGTGGTGACGAGCCGGGTCGGCGCCGAGTACAGGCCGGGCGGCTCGGGCAGGTCCCGTCCGGACAGCCGGTCGCGGGGCGTGCTCTGCAGGGAGGTGTAGGTCCAGCGGTCCCCGTCGAACTTGTCCAGCGCGTACAGCCGCAGGTACTCGGGGCGCTCGGTGTCGTTCGTGCGGTACGTCAGCACCAGCGAGTCGTCCGTGCGGGTCAGCTCGCGCTTGAGGCTGACCAGCGGGTCGGGGGTCGTGACGGTCTGCGTGCCGCCCCGTCCGGACCCGCCGCCCATGCCGAACAGGCCGCGCGAGTGGATGCCGGGGGTCACCGCGGGGACCAGCACGGCCACGGCCACGGCGGCGACGCCGATGCGGCGTCCGCTCGCGGCCATCGCGCCGCGGTCGGGCGGCGGCGCCGCCTCCCCGGTCCGCCCCCGCGGCACGCCGGGGCCGGTCACGACACGGCCCCACCCGCCGATCTGCTCGCGGCTGTCGGCGGCCAGCAGCGCCAGATAGCCGAGCGCGCCGATGCCGAACGCGATCCAGCTGACGCTGTCCTCCCGCACGGCGGCGGGCACGCTGTACAGCGCCAGCAGCGGCAGCCCGGCGGGCGCCGCGCGGCGCAGTCGCACCGCCAGCAGGTCCACCAGCACGGCGACCAGGCCGATCCCGGCGACGGCCAGCAGCATGATGCCCGGCACCAGCGGCACGGGCGCGGCGTACTGGTTGGCCGCGTCCCAGCCTTCCTGCAGCAGCTCGCGCAGCCGGCGCAGCGAGGCCGGGGTCGGCACGACGCCCAGCAGCGCCTCGGACGCGGTGAACCGCACGGTCAGATACAGCAGCAGGGCGCCCAGCCCGCCGGCCGCGCCGAACACCGCGGGCCAGCGCAGGCGCCGCGTCAGCAGCCCGGCCAGGGCGACCGCCGCGACCGCGCCGAGCCCGGACCAGAACCAGGCGCCGCCGGAGAACAGCGGGTACAGGGCCACCGAGCCCGTCAGGGCGGTCAGCGCCGCCATGATCGTCATGCGCAGTCTCATACGCCCGTCCCCGTCCGCGCAGAGTCCTCGTCCGCGTGCACCGCGGCCGTCCACGCGCCGGCCAGGTCGGCGGCGGTCCGCACGCGCACCACGCGCCAGCCCGCCGACGCCAGCAGCCGCGCCGCCGCGGCCGGGTCGGTGCCGGTGTCGACGTCCTCGGCGCCGCCGACCAGGACGGCGACGAACGTGGCGGTGCCGCGCCGGGCCGCCGCCGCGGCCCGCGCCTCCTCGAGGGACAGCCCCCCGAAGGCCGCCACGACCAGCCCGTCCCCCTCGCCGCTCGGGCCGCGCAGCGCCGCCAGCCCGCGGGTCAGCGTGCGCTCGGACGAGCGCCGGACGGACGCCAGCACGTCCAGCAGCAGACCCTCCATGGCGCCCTGGGCGTCGCTCGTCCGGGGCAGCGCCTCCCCGCCGTCGGTGACCAGGCGCAGCCGGATCCCGGCCCGGCTCAGGTGCACGCCGACCGAGGCGATCGCCGACACGGCCTGCTCGAACGACGACAGCGGGCCGTCCCCGACGTGGGCGGCGCGGCGGGTGTCCAGGAACAGGGTGCCGCTGCTGCGCCACTGCTGCTCCTCGCGCCGCACCATGAGCTCGCCGCGGCGCGCGGTGGACCGCCAGTGCACCCGGCGCAGGTCGTCGCCGTGCCGGTACTCGCGGGGCGTCACGTCGTCCTCGCCCGCGGCCGCGACCGCGGTCGCCAGGCTCTCGCCGCCGCCCGCCCACGCCCCGGCGGGCCGCCCGGCCGGCAGCGGGACGATCTCGGGCGTGACGGTCAGGGCGTCGGCGAGGCTGAACGAGCGCACCAGCTCCACCATGCCGAACGGGTCGGCCAGCCGCACCACCAGCGGCCCGATCCGGTACCGTCCGCGCCGGTCGGCGCGGACGCGGTAGCCGAGCTCGCGGGAGCCGCGCGGCTCGATCCGGTCGAGGACGAACCGGGCCCGGCCGCCCAGGGCGTGCGGGACCTGGTCCTCCACCATGAGCAGGCCGCTCGGCAGCCGGGAGACGTTCTCCAGCCGCAGGCCGACGCGGGCCTCATGGCCCACCGGCAGCCGCGTGGGCTGCAGCCGCCGGGCGCACGCCAGCCGGTAGCGGGTGCGCGACACCGCCAGCGTGGACAGCAACGGCAGCGCCAGGACGAGCATGCCGGCCCGCAGCAGGTCGCGCTCGCCGAGCACGAAGGCGCACACGATGGCGGTGATCCCGGCGGCGATGAAGGACCGTCCCCGGGTGGTCAGGCCGGACAGCGCTCGCCTCACCGTCACTTCCCGGGGGAGGGCACCGGCAGCCGGTTCACCAGCTCGGCCACCACGTGCTCGGGCCGGCGCCGCTCCACCTGCGCCTCGGCGGTGGGCAGCAGCCGGTGCGCCAGCACGGGCACCGCGAGGTCCTGGATGTCGTCGGGCAGCACGTAGTCGCGGTCGTCGAGCGCCGCGTACGCGCGCGCCGCCCGCACCAAGTGCAGGGTGGCCCGGGGCGAGGCGCCCAGGCGCAGGTCCGGGTGGTTGCGGGTGGCGGTCACCAGGTCGACCGCGTACTGCCGCACGCCGGGCGACACGTGCTGGTGCCGGACGACCTCGATCAGCTCCCGGACGTCGGCGGCGTCGGCGACCGGGGTGAGCCGGTCCAGCGGGGACGACCGCCCGTGCGAGTCCAGCATCTCCAGCTCGGCGGCCGGGTCGGGGTAGCCCATGGAAATGCGGGCGGTGAACCGGTCGCGCTGCGCCTCGGGCAGCGGGTAGGTGCCCTCCATCTCCACGGGGTTCTGCGTGGAGATCACCATGAACGGGCGCTCCAGGGGATAGGTGGTGCCGTCCACGGTGACCTGGCGCTCCTCCATGCACTCCAGCAGCGCCGACTGGGTCTTGGGGGAGGCCCGGTTGATCTCGTCGCCGACCACGATGTTGGCGAACACCGGCCCGGGCTTGAACTCGAACTCGCGCAGCTCCTGGTTGTAGGCGCTGACGCCGGTGATGTCGCTGGGCAGCAGGTCGGGGGTGAACTGCACCCGGCGCACGGTGCAGTCCACCGACCGCGCCAGCGCCTTGGCCAGCATCGTCTTGCCGACGCCGGGCACGTCCTCGATCAGCAGGTGCCCCTCGGCCAGCAGCACGGTCAGCGCGAGCCGCACCACGTCGGGCTTGCCCTCGATGACCGACTCGACGGCGTCGCGGATCTTGTGGGCGACCTGGACCAGCCCGTCCAGTCCCGGCCTCCTCCCGTCACCGGCGACGCGGACGGACGACCGCGCGGGGTGGTCGGCTGAGGCCGGTTTTCTGGAGCCGGTAGGGGCCTCCATGAAAGACTCGCCATGCGTGCCTACTGCCACCAACAACCCTCCTCGGCCGTCCGGCCTCGCGTCGCCGGCTCCGCCGTGTGGTACGGGCGCCCGGCTCCGCGCGGTCGGTGCGACGTCTTATTAACTTGCCCAATCCCCGACAGTACGTCCTCGGACCCCGCGCCGCGATGCTCTGTGGGGACGGGTTGCCCGTCTCGCGGCGCGCCGCGGTCGCGGGCGTGCGCGGCCGCGGCGCGGACCGTCACGCTCCGGAGTCGCAGAAGCACCTCCGTCCCCTCCACTCGTCCCCACAGAGCATCGCCCCCCACTTGACAAGACGACATAAAGGCGCCCGCGACGGTGCCATCCGGGTGGCGCGCGACCGTCTCGGAACCGGGGTCGGGCCGTCGGCCGGCGGGCGCCCGCCCCGGGCGGCCCCCGTGCGCCCCCACTTCGCCCCACCCCTCTTGACCTGCGCTTTTGTGGACGCTTGCGGTCGGAGAGACGTGTGTGAGTAGTTGACGGTGGGGAAGAGTGGAGTAGAGTGGAGCGCCGTGGGGGCGGTGGCGCTCCACACGGCGCGGGGAGGTGGGGCCGGTGTTCCTCGGCACCCACACGCCGCGCCTCGACGACAAGGGACGACTGTTCCTGCCGGCGAAGTACCGCGAGGAGCTGTCGGGGGGATTGGTGATCACGAAGGGCCAGGAACGCTGCCTGTACGTCTTCCCCATGGCAGAGTTCCAGCGGATCACCGAGGCCCTGCGTGCGGCACCGGTCACCGAGAAGTCCGTGCGGGCTTACAGTCGGGTCTTCTTCGCCAGCGCGTCCGACGAGGTCCCCGACAAGCAGGGACGCATCACCATCCCGCCGCCGCTGCGCGCCTACGCGGGGCTGAAGCGCGACTGCACCGTGATCGGGGCCAACACGCGCTTGGAGATCTGGGACACGTCGGCGTGGGAGGCCTACCTCGAGAAGGAGGAACAGGCGTTCGCCGAGATCTCGGAGGAGGTGTTGCCCGGGATCCTGTGACGTTCCACATGTCGGCCGGGGCGGGCCGCCTTGCTTACTGGTCTTCGGCCGGTTACGCCGGGGCCCGCAGCATCTCCCGGGGGACGATCCCCCGGATCCCCGACCTGTGACGACCGCTCGGCCCAGGGCCGGTTCGGCGGAGCGCGCACGCGGTCGGGGGAGATTCCCGAAACGGCGGTCGGCCCGCGTTCGGCCAGGTCTCCAGCCGCTCTCCGGTGCCATCTGGCGCAGCTTCCCCGGTGCCAGAGGGCGACCCCCCGCGACACCGCGGTTCTTCTTCCAGGGCAGCGGATGGGGACCTGGCCGGACGAGGCCGCCGGGGCGCGGGTTCCCGCCGATTCGGCCGGGAACCGCAATGGTCTTCGAGGGGGGAGGACCCTTCGAACGCCCCGGGCGGGGGCGCCGCGCGAGGCCCGGTCGACGATGCCACGCAGTCCGCGAGCGAGGTGGCGCAAAGGGGGGTGAACATGGACGCGGGCGAACGCGCGGCCATGGCCGGTCACGTACCGGTCATGCTCGGCCGCGTAGTGGAACTGCTGGGGCCCGCCGTCCAGGTCACCGCCGAGGCCGCCGGGAAGCCGGCCCGCGCGCCCGTGTACCTCGACGCGACCCTCGGCCTGGGCGGCCACGCCGAGGCCATGCTGCGCGCCCATCCCGAGGTGCGCCTGATCGGAATCGACCGCGACACCACCGCGCTGGAGCGCTCCGCGCGGCGGCTCGCTCCCTTCGCCGACCGCATCATCGCCTTGGAGCACGCGGTCTACGACGCCGTGCCCGACGTGCTGGACGGGCTGGGGATTCCCGCGGTCGACGCGGTGCTGTTCGACCTGGGGGTGTCGTCCCCGCAGCTCGACGAGGCCGAACGCGGCTTCGCCTATTCCTATGACGCCCCCCTGGACATGCGGATGGACCGCACCCAGAGCCTGACCGCGGCCGACGTCGTCAACGGCTACCCGGCCGCCGAGCTGGCCCGCATCCTGCGCGAATACGGGGAGGAGCGGTTCGCGCAGCGCATCGCCGCGGCGATCGTCCGGGAACGCGAACGCGCCCCGCTGGAGTCCACCAAGCGCCTGGCGGACCTGGTGCGCGCGGCGATCCCGGCGGCGACGCGGCGGACCGGGGGCAACCCGGCCAAGAGGACTTTCCAGGCCCTGCGCATCGAGGTGAACGGCGAGCTGGACACCTGGCGGCGGGCGCTTCCGGCCGCGCTGGACGCGCTGCGCGTCGGCGGCCGGATCGTCGTGCTCAGCTACCACTCGCTGGAGGACCGCCTCACCAAGCGGGTCCTGGCCGAGCAGTCGGCCGACACCACCCCGCACGGACTGCCCGTGCCGCTGCCCGAGCACCGGCCGCGGTTCCGGCTGCTGACGCGCGGGGCCGAGCTGCCGTCCGACGAGGAGACCACGAGCAACCCGCGTGCCGCCTCGGTCCGGCTGCGCGCCGCCGAGCGGGTGCGTGAAGCACCGGGGGCGGGGGTTCCCCCGGAAAGCCGCAGGGAGACGACATGACCACGACCACGCGCCCGCCGGGGGCCGCCAAGACGCCGGGCCGGGGGCGCCGGGGCCGCGACGCCGACCGCGACGCGGACGCGGCGGCCGGCGGCAGGGGGAGGAAGCGGCCCGTCGGCGACGCGCCGGCCGAGGCGGGCACGTCCGGTCGCACGCGCCGGCACGGCCGCGCGCCCGCGGCGGACAGGGCGCGTCCGCGTCCCGCCGCGCC
>NZ_BCQU01000067.1:0-37668 GCF_001552235.1 Actinomadura rubrobrunea NBRC 15275
TCCGGCCTCGGCGGCCTCGCGGACCCCCTCGACGTTCTCCAGAATCCACTGGATCTTGCCGCCGGAGAAGTAGGTGGCCGGGGGCAGCCCCGCCTTGCGGCGGATCACGTCGCCGCGTCCGTCGCGCTCCAGCGCGGCGGCGATGGCGTCGGTGCGGGTGTCCTGCCAGACGATCGCGTTGTAGTAGGGCCGTCCGGTGCGCCGGTTCCACACGACGGTGGTCTCGCGCTGGTTGGTGATGCCGAGCGCGGCCAGGTCGCTGTACTGCAGGTTCGCCTTGGTGAGGGCGGTCTCGATGACGGCGCGGGTGCGCTCCCAGATCTCGGTCGGGTTGTGCTCCACCCACCCGGCGCGCGGCAGGATCTGCTCGTGCTCGAGCTGGTGGCGGGCGATCTCGTCGCCGCCGTGATCGAAGATCATGAACCGGGTGCTGGTGGTGCCCTGGTCGATCGCTCCGACGAAGTCAGCCATGTGGTCTCTCCCGTGGTCGGTCGGGCGGGGTCAGGCGGGCTGGTGCTGGGTGTGCTCTGGGGCGGACGCCGCTGCGCTCTCCTCCTCCTGCGGCAGGAAGCGGTGGACCAGGACCTTGTAGAGCGCCGCGCCCAGCACGCCGCCGACCAGCGGTCCCACGATCGGAACCCAGAAGTACAGGTCGCCGTTCTGATCACGCCACGCCTCGCCGTATCCGGTCAGAAAGGAGGCCAGGCGCGGCCCGAAGTCGCGCGCCGGGTTGATCGCGTAGCCCGCGTTCGTCCCCCAGGCCATGCCGATCGCCACCACCAGCAGGCCGATCACCACCGGGGCCAAATTGGCCAGCGGTGGCCGGTTGCGGACATCGATGAGGGCGTAGACGACGAACAGCAGGATCGCGGTGCCGATGATCTGGTCGCGCAGGCCGCCCCACATGTCCACCGGAAGGACGCCGTTGCCCGGCAGCGTGGAGAACACGCCCTGCGTCTTGATGGTGTGCTCGGGGTCGGCCTTGGCGAGCACCTCGGTGTAGTTCCAGCGGACGATCAGCGCCGCCACGAACGCGCCGGCGGTCTGCGCCAGCACGTACGGCGCCACCTTGCGCCAGGGGAGCTCGCGGAACACGGCCAGCGCCACGGTGACCGCGGGGTTGAGGTGGCCGCCGCTGATGCGCGCCGCCACGTACACGCCCAGCGTGACGCCGATGCCCCAGGCCCAGGCGATGCTGTCGTGGTCGCCGATCTCGGCCGCGGCGACCTGCGCGACCACGCCGACGCCGAACAGGATGAGGATCATGGTTCCGGCGAACTCGGCGGCCATCTCTCCCGCGAGCCCCGGCACCCTGCTGCGTACCGCCATGATGACCTCCTCGGACGGGCGGGCAGGGGCGCGCGGCGGGCACGGCCGCCGCGCGCTCGGGTGAGGCGCGCCGTGTCGGTCCGGATCCGGCCAGGGGCGGACACGGCGTTCCTCACGGCTGCCGAGGACGCTAGAACGACGCTCGAAAGGCGGCAACGGACCGGTGTCGACATTGTCGAACACTTTCCCGCGCACCCGGGTCCGGTTAATCTCCCAGCTGTGCGGCAGATCACAAGAATGCGCAGATAGCCGCGAAATGGCGATGATGGCGACCACTGTCGACATTGTCGGCACAGCGGGGCGAAATGAACTAATCTCGCGTTCATGCCCGGACCGGTGCAGTCGATCGAGCGGGCCGCGGCCATCCTGCGGCTGCTGGCCGGCAGCTCGGGACGGCTGGGCGTCGGCGAGATCGCCCATTCGCTCGGCCTGGCCCGCGGCACCGCCCACGGCATCCTGCGGACCCTGGAGCGCGTCGGGTTCGTCGAGCAGGACAAGACCACCGGCAAGTACCAGCTCGGCGCGGCCCTGCTCCACCTCGGCACCAGCTACCTGGACGTCAACGAGCTGCGCTCGCGCGCCATCAACTGGGCCGACGCGCTGGCCGCCCGCAGCGGCGAGGCGGTGCGCATCGGCACCCTTTTGGACGGCAAGGTCCTCGTCGTGCACCACGTGTTCCGCCCCGACGACACGCTCCAGGCGCTGGACGTCGGGTCGCTGCTGCCGCTGCACGCGACCGCGCTCGGCAAGGCGCTGCTGGCCCACGACGCCAACGCCGCCGCCTGCGTCCGCGGCGTCCGGTTGGAGGCGTTCACCCGCCGCACCGTCACCGACCACCGGCAGCTGGCCCGCAGCCTCAGCGCGGTGCGCGAACGCGGCTGGGCCGCCGAGGTCGAGGAGCTGTCGATCGGCGAGGCCGCGATCGCCGCGCCGATCCGCGGCCACGGCGGCCTGGTGGTGGGGGCGATCGGGGTGTCCGGGGCGGTCGAGCGCATCTGCGACGCCCAGCGCGTGCCGGTCGCCAAGCTCGTGGGGTACGTGCGGGACGCGGCCCGCGCGGTCTCCCGCGACCTGGGGGGATCGCGTTGGTGACGGCAGGGAGTGAGAAGTCGTGGTCGAACGCTATGTGATGTCCATCGACCAGGGCACCACGTCGACCCGCTGCATCCTGTTCGACCACCGCGGCCGCCTCGTCGCCGTCGCGCAGCGCGAGCACCGGCAGTACTTCCCCAAGCCCGGCTGGGTCGAGCACGACCCGGTCGAGATCTGGCGCAACCTCGAACGCATCGCGCCGGAGGCGCTGGCGCAGGCCGGGGCGACGCCGGACCAGGTCGCCGCCGTCGGCATCGCCAACCAGCGCGAGACCACCGTGCTGTGGGACCGGCTGACCGGCGCGCCGATCGGCCGCGCCGTCGTGTGGCAGGACACCCGCACCGACGCCCTCGTCGAGGAGCTGTCGCGCGCGCCGGACGCCGCGCTCGTCACCGAACGCAGCGGCCTGCCGCTGGCCACCTACTTCTCCGCGCCGCGCATCCGCTGGATGCTCGACCACGTCCCCGGCCTGCGCGAACGCGCCGAACGCGGCGAGGTGCTGTTCGGCACCATGGAGAGCTGGCTGATCTGGAACCTCAGCGGCGGCGTCGACGGCGGCGTGCACGTCACGGACGTGACCAACGCCAGCCGCACCCTGCTCATGGACCTCAAGACGCTGACCTGGGACGACGACCTGCTGGCGTTCTTCGGGGTCCCGCGGGCGATGCTGCCGGAGATCCGCTCGTCCACCGAGACGTACGCCACGGCCCGGCGCATCTTCCCCGGCGTGCGCATCGGCGCCGCGCTCGGGGACCAGCAGGCCGCGCTGTTCGGGCAGACGTGCTTCTCCCCCGGCGAGACCAAGTGCACCTACGGCACCGGCGCGTTCCTGCTGATGAACACGGGGACCACCCCCGTGCGGTCGGCCAACGGGCTGCTCACCACCGTCGGCTACAAGATCGGGGACGAGCCCGCGGTGTACGCGCTGGAGGGCTCGATCGCGGTGACCGGCGCGCTGGTGCAGTGGTTCCGCGACCGGCTCGGGCTGATCTCCACCGCGCCGGAGATCGAGACGCTGGCCCGCACCGTCGAGGACAACGGCGGCTGCTACATCGTCCCGGCGTTCTCCGGGCTGTTCGCCCCGCACTGGCGCAGCGAGGCGCGCGGCATCATCGTCGGCCTGACCTCCTACATCACCAAGGGGCATCTGGCCCGCGCGGTGCTGGAGGCCACCGGCTGGCAGACGCGCGAGGTCGTGGACGCCATGAACCGCGACTCGGGCCTGCGGCTGCGCGAGCTGAAGGCCGACGGCGGCATGACCGCCGACAACCTGCTCATGCAGTTCGTCGCGGACGTGCTGAACGTCCCCGTCGAACGCCCGATGGTGGTGGAGACGGTGTCCCTGGGCGCCGCCTACGCGGCCGGCCTGGCCGTCGGCTACTGGCCCGACCTGCAGGGCCTGCGCCGCAACTGGCACCGCGCGGCCCGCTGGGTGCCGTCGATGGACCCGCGGCGCCGCGAGAGCGAGTACGACAACTGGCGCCGCGCGGTGGAACGGACGTTCGACTGGATCAAATCCGACGAAAGAGGGACTGACCAGGCATAAGGTTCCCCTCCCGGGGTAGGGGCGGCCGATAACGGTCTAGACCATTTTGCTGTCGGGGCCGGGTTATCGGAGAAGATCTGTCCACTTGCTGGTGTTGTACCGCAAGGACGATCCGAAACATCGGCCGCACCCGCGGCTCCATGGGAGGTACACCACAAACATGAGCAACCGTCTCGCGAATCCTCGTCGCACCAGGCTCAGCGCCTGGCCGAAGCAGCGCACGGTCGACGTACGGACCGACCAGGGCGCCAAGCCCGCCGAGTCCGCGTCGCCCGCACCCGAGGCAGAGCGCGCCGATCGTTGATCGGCCGATCACCAGGTTGCTCAGCCGGGCCCGTGCAGCATGGGCTTCCCACCCCCGACCACTCTGTCGCTCCGGGGGCGCCTCCCACACAGGAGGCGCCCCCGGAGGGTGCTTTGTCCGCCCCGCCGAACAGGCCGGTCTTCTCCAGGTTGAGATCGCGGTGGACGCGAACGCTTTACCCCCTTCGCACCAGCGACACCGGAACGCATACGGGGCAACCCCGCCCGCAAAATATCGATCTTCAACGGCACGACGCTGACTCCGCACCGGCCGGACGTCCGCCCCTGACCAGCCGCTCCTCGTGCCGCTGAAGCACACCCCACGGAAACCACGCCGGTGCAGCGCACCCCCGCTCCCCGCAACCACCACGTCAAGCGGCGTTCATCCGCAACACTGCCTGGTCTCGCGCCATCCTGTCCATGCCAGGCGGCGAGCCCCTCACCGATCAACTGCGAGCGAGCGACAGACCCAGGCCTCAGACTCGCCAGCCCGGGCACCACACGCAGCAAGCACCGCCCCGACGAGCCCGATGACCCGACAGTGTCACCTGCCGCGGAGGCGTGACGACCTCGCCGACTGGCATGGACGGCAGGTGCGCGAGCCAGAGCCGACGCCTTGCCGCTCCGGCGCCACGGCGCGGTACGAGGATCGGGCGGTCTTGCGTGCGGGCTCGCGGTGCCCGACGTTGGCGTTGGTCTGGGAGTGTGCGACGCCAGCCGAGCCACTGTTGGCAGCGTTGCGAGTAGCGGTTGAGCTGGTGAGTTCGAGTTCGTGACCGGTGCAGCCGACGAGTGGCCGGCGCGGCAACAGGCAGGTACAGCGGCGACGCAAGCCGATTCGACCGCATTGCTGATCTCTGGGTGCGACGAATCGGCATGATGATCATGCGGCCCTCTGGCCGGATCGCCGGGTCCAGTGCGGGCGGTGGCCTGAGGCTGTGACGCCTCGGCTCATCAGCCTGTCGTCCGCTGCCGTACGCAGCGCCGCTGAGGTGCGTCCTTCTGGGGCGGCGCAGCGCTTCGACGTCGCGGGGTCAGGTCGTCGCCGTGACAGTGGTGCCTACATATATTTGGCAGGCGCATGAACACGTTCGGTAGATGAGAGAAGGCGGATGGCACGTGCGGGGCTGAGCCCGGAACGTCTGACCCGGGCGGGGGCGGAGCTGGCCGACGAGGTCGGCTTCGACCAGGTGACCGTCTCGGCGCTCGCCCGGCGGTTCGACGTCAAGGTCGCGAGTCTGTACTCCCACCTGAAGAGCTCGCACGACCTGAAGACCAGGATCGCCCTGTTCGCCCTGGAGGAGCTCGCCGACCGGCTCGCGGACGCCCTCGCCGGGCGGGCCGGCAAGGACGCCCTCGCCGCCTTCGCGAACGTCTACCGCGACTACGCCCGGGAGCATCCCGGACGCTACGCCGCGGCCCGGTTCACGCTCGCCCCGGAGGCCGCGGCCGCCAGCGCGGGCGGGCGGCACGCCCAGATGGCCCGGGCGATCCTGCGCGGCTACGACCTGGCGGAGCCGGAGCAGACCCACGCGGTCAGGCTGCTGGGCAGCGTCTTCCACGGGTACATCAGCCTGGAGGCGGGCGGCGGGTTCGCCCACAGCGCCCCCGACACGCAGGAGACCTGGTCGCGGATCATCGACGCCGTCGACGCCCTGCTGCGCAACTGGCCCGCGTCCTGACGGACCGGAGCCGACGCGGGAATAGAGCCGTCCGGCCGGGGCTTGCCGCATACATGAGCGCCGCATCCTTCGATCCGCGCACGCTGCTGGCGGAGAGCCGGCTCGGCGTCCTGGCGACGATCAAGTCGGACGGCCGTCCCCAGCTCTCCCCCGTCATGCCGTACTACGACCGGGAGGCCGACGTCATCTACGTCTCGATGACCGAGGGACGGGCCAAGACGGCGAACCTGCGCCGCGATCCGCGGGCCGCGCTCGAGGTCACCAGTCCGGACGGCTGGTCGTGGGCCACGGCGGAGGGCGTCGCCACGCTCACCGGGCCGGGGACCGACCCGTACGGTCCCGAGGTCGAGGCCCTGGTGACGTACTACCGCCGCGCCGCCGGGGAGCATCCGGACTGGGAGGAGTACCGGTCGGCGATGGTGTCCGAGCGCCGGGTGCTGATGGCCATGACGGTCGAGCACGTGTACGGCGCCAAGATCCGCTGACGCCGCTCCCGCACGCCTGACCGCTGCGGCCCGCGCACACCCGCGCCCGCTTCACCGCCTTCGGAGGTCGCGCGGCTGGTCGACGACGGGACGCCCAGCTGCGCTGCGATCTGGCGGGGCCGCTCGCGGTCGCGATGGTCGCCGAGGCGCTGGGCCTGGATGGCGTGCAAGCGGCCCCCAGCACGCTCCTGGTACGACGCTCGTGGAGGCCGTGTCGGCCATCGCCGCCGGCCTCGTCCCGGCCCGGTTGACGCGGAGTTACCTGCCGGAAGGGTGCAGGCATGGTCCGCGCCGGTCGGCTCTGTCCCCGACCCCGCGCAGGTGTCAGTCCGCGTGCCGGGTCAGACGGCGGGGACGCGGCGACCGTCCGCTCCTGGTACGCCGCGTTCGTGGAGTGCTGTGCCGCGTCCCGGTCCGGTCCATGCGGATTCCCTGCCGCGGGGGCGGGGCGATGTGGCATGGTCCGCGCCGTGCCGCGTGCCGGGTCAGGCGGGGCGGACCCGGCACGCGACGATCGCCACCGTGGTGTAGGACATCGTGAAGCCGCCGCCCAGCGTGTCGATGGCCGCTCCGACGGTGTCGAGTATCTCCGTGAGCTGGTCCTGCGGAAGCCGGGTGAGGATCCCGGACGTGGGCAGTTGATCGAGCCACTCGTCCCGGGTGTAGGGCTTCTCCCACTCGTATCGCCATCGCTCCGGGTCGCCGAACCCGTCCGCCTGTCGGATCTGGTCGGCGGCCTTGGCGAACATCGGCTCGTACCTGTCCAGGGGGGCCTTCTGCGCCTCGACGTCGACCGGCGAGTCGGGCACCAGCCGCCGATAGACCGCGGCGAAGGCGTCCGCCACCTCCGGCGGAAGCCGGAAGACGTGCCAGAACGCCGCCAGCAGGCCGCCGGGCCGCAGGACCTGCGCGGCCTTGGCCGCTCCCACGACGGGGTCCACCCAGTGCCAGGCCGTCCCGGCGACGACCGCGTCGAACGTCCGGCCGGCCGGGTCCCAGGCTTCGAAGGTCGCCACCTCGACGTCGACGCCGGTGCGCCGCGCGACGTCGGCCATGCGCGCGTCGGGTTCGACGCCGAGGACGCGGCAGCCGGCCTGCTGGAACTGCCGGGCCGCGGTGCCGGTGCCGCAGCCGACGTCGAGGACGTCGGGGCCGGGGGCGGCGGCGACGATCCGCCGGACGAGCGCGTCGGGGTAGGCGGGGCGGGTCCGGTCGTAGCGCTCGGCGTCCACGCCGAACGACTCGGCCATCTGCCGGGCGCGATGAGGCTCCTGCCGAGAAGTGCTAGTGGGCATGCGCCCACTCTAGTGGGCACGTGCCCACTCGTCCACTCCGGGTAAGGTCGTCCGGGGAGGGAGCATCGTGCCAACGGGCGTAGCCATCCGGGATGTGCGCGAGCAGCTGTTCGACGCCGCCGAGCGCGTCCTGCTCCGGGACGGGCCGAGCGCGCTGACCAGCCGGGCGGTCACCACCGAGGCGGGCGTCGCCAAGGGCGTCCTGCACCGGCACTTCGCCGACTTCGACGCGTTCCTCGCCGAGTTCGTGCTGGACCGCGTCCACCGGATGGACGCCCAGGCCGCCGCCCTGGGCGACGCCGCCGGGACCGGCACCATCGCGGGCAACCTCACCGACGCTCTCACCGCCCTGTTCGGGTCGGTCGCCGTGGCGATCGTCCCCCTCGTCACCTACCGGGACGGTCTGCGCGCCCGCCTGCGCAAGGACTGGCCGGCCGGCGTCCCGGTCCTGACGGACGCCGCCATCATGATCGCCTCCTACCTCGCCGCCGAACGGGACCTGGGCCGCATCGCGGCCGACGCCGACGTCGAGACGCTCGCGTACACGCTGATCGGGACGGCGCATCTGCTGTACGCCGACCGCGACAGCACCCCTCCGGAGGCGGAGGCCTTCCGCAAGGTGGTGAACACGGTCATCGGCGGGGTCGTCCGCGCCTGAACGGCCCGCCGTCCCGGACGACCGCGCCCGCAGCTCACGCGGGTGGACGGCCGGACGGCGCGGCGCCGTTGGGGACCGCGGCTCGCCGCGGACCGGAGACGTCGCGGGAACGGGCGGCGGAGGGCGGCGGGGCGGTGCTGGCGCGCAGGACCACCTTTCCCGCGATGCGTTCGATGCGGCTGCGGCTGGCGCGGGGCTCCCTGAGGGCCAGGCGCAGGGCGCGTTCTCCCATCTCGTCCAGCGGGAGGGCGACGGTGGTGAGCGGCGGGATGAGGTCGGCGACGATCGGGATGTCGTCGAACCCCGCCAGCGACACCTCGCCGGGCACGTCGACGCCGTGGTCGCGGAACGCGGCCAGCGCGCCGATCGCCATGACGTCGGTCACCGCGAACACGCAGGTGGGACGGGGGCCGCTGCGCAGCAGTTCGGTGGCGGCGGCGTATCCGCCGTCGCGGGTGAAGCCGCCCTCCACCACGCGGGGGCGCAGGCCGGCGTCGGCGAGCGCGCCGGTGAAGCCGGCGAGCCGGTCGGCGACGGTGGTCAGGGTGCGCGGGCCGGTCAGCACGGCGAAGTCGCGGTGGCCGAGGTCGAGCAGGGCGCGGGCCAGCGCGGCGGCGCCCTCGCGGTTCTGCGGCAGGACGGTGTCGACGCGCAGGCTGCGGTGGCGGCTGACCACCGCGACGCGGCCGCCGGCGCGCACGTAGGGGTCCAGTTCCGCGGCCATGGCGCGTTCCCAGGCGCGGTCCTCGAAACCGGAGCCGATGAGCAGGATGGCGCGGGCGCGCTGGGCGCGCAGCATCGCCACGTACTCGATCTCGCGGTCCGGATCGCGGAACGTGCTGGCCAGCATGACGAGCAGGCCGTGCTCGGCGGCGGTGCGCATCACGCCGCGGGAGATCGCGGCGAAGTAGGGGTCGCTGACGTCGTGGCAGATGACGCCGATGGCCTTGCTGGACGCGCTGGCCAGGGCCTGGGCGTGCGCGTTGGGCGTGTACGCCAGCTCGGCGGCCGCGGCCAGCACCCGCTCGCGCAGATCGGCGCGGACCTGCGCGGCGCCGTTGAGCACGCGGGACGCGGTGGCCAGTGAGACGTCCGCGCGCCGCGCCACGTCCCGCAGGGTCACATGCGAACGTCCCGATGCCGCCCGATCGCCCATCGCCGCCCTCTCGGTCGCCCGATCGCGCGGCCGGTTCGCGATTCGGCTCTTGACCGCGCGGTCCGTCGTTCTTACGGTACAGCAGAAAGCGCTTTCTGAAATCGCTTTCCAGTGTCGACCACGGAGGTGGCCCCGATGGTGAGCCAGGGCACGACGTCGACGTCCGGGGCGGCGTCCTCGACGCCCGCGGCCGAGCAGTCGCCGGACGCGGCGGTCGTCGAACGCGGTCGCCCGCCGCTGGGCGAACGGGTCCGGGAGGGCCTGGAGCGGTCCTGGCGGCCGGTGGCGATGCTGCTCGCCTGCGTGGCCGCCTGGTGGGCGATCACCGCGGCGAAACTGGTGGAGCCCTACCTGGTGCCCTCCCCCGGGGCCACGCTGGACCTGATGGTCGAGAAGTGGGGCTACATCTGGCACCACAGCTGGGTCACCACGTACGAGACGGTGGTCGGGTTCCTGCTGGCCGCCGTGATCGGGATCGCCGCGGCAGTAGTGATGGTGTACTCCGCCACGATCGAGCGCACGCTCTACCCGATCCTGCTGTTCGCGCAGGTCATCCCGAAGATCGCCGTCGCCCCGCTGTTCGTGGTGTGGCTGGGCTTCGGGGTGACGCCCAAGATCTTCGTCGCGGTGCTCATCGCCTTCTTCCCGGTGGTCATCGCCATGGTCACCGGGCTGAAGTCGGTGGACCCGGAGATGCTGCAGCTGTCGGCCACCATGGGGGCCGGGCCGTGGCAGACCTTCGCCAAGATCCGGTTCCCGGCCTCGCTGCCGCACCTGTTCTCCGGCCTGAAGGTGGCGGTGACCCTGGCCGTCACCGGCGCCGTGGTGGGCGAGTTCGTCGGCGCCAACGAAGGCTTGGGCTACGTGATCCAGCAGGCCAACGGGAACCTGGACACCCCGATGCTGTTCGCCGCGCTGCTGGTGATGTCGGCGCTGGGCGTCGTGCTGTTCGTGTTGATCGAGCTGGCCGAACGGCTGGTGCTGCCCTGGCACGCCAGCCGCCGCGGCGACGCCGTGACCACCACCTACTGAGCGGACCCCGGTCCGCCTTCTCACTCCCATGCCGCCGCAACCCCGCTCTGCCCCCTCGCGGCGTGACCCACCCCCATCCTCGGAGGCCGGAAGAATGAGACGACTCGGCACCCTGGCGGCCGCCACCCTGGTCCCCGTGCTGGCGCTGACCGCCTGCGGCGGTGGTGGCTCGGAGGAGACCACCAGTGCCTCGGGCAAGAAGCTGAAGAAGGTCACCCTGACCCTCAACTGGTACCCGTACGGCGAGCACGCGCCGTTCTACTACGGAAAGAAGAAGGGCATCTACGAAAAGCACGGCATCGACCTGACCATCAACGCGGGGCAGGGCTCGCAGAAGACCGTGCAGGCCACCGGCGCGGGCCAGACCGACTTCGGCTGGGCCGACACCCCGGCGCTGCTCGCGGCGGTGGACAAGGGCATGCCGGTCAAGAGCATCGGCGTGTTCCTGCAGACCACCCCGGCGTCGGTGCAGTCGTTCGCTTCGGCCGGCATCAAGACGCCCGCCGACCTGAAGGGCAAGCGCATCGCGGGCACCGCGGGCGACGCGCTGTCGCGCACGTTCCCGGCGTTCCTGAAGAAGAACGGGCTGAGCGAGAGCGACGTGCGCATCCAGAACACCGACCCGGCGGGCAAGATGTCCGCGGTGATCTCCGGGCAGGCCGACGGGCTGCTCGGCTACGCCAGCGACCAGGGCCCGACCATGCAGAACCGGGCGGGCAAGCCGGTGTCGTACCTGCGCTACTCCGACTTCGGGCTGAACTTCTACTCCAACGGCCTGCTGGTCGGCGAGCGGAAGCTGAAGAGCGACCGGGACCTGGTGAAGAAGATGGTCGCGGCGACCAGCGAGGCGTGGACGGCGGCGCAGGCCGACCAGGCGGGCGCGGTGGCGGCCATGGAGGGCGCCTCCGAACAGCTGCCGCCGATGTCGGTGCTGACCGAGCAGTTCAAGACGACGCTGACACTGCTGCACACGCCCAGCACGCAGGGCAAGGCGCCCGGCGTCAACACCGAGGCCGACTGGAAGCAGACCATCGACGTCTTCCACCAGACCGGTGTCATCAGCAAGGCCCAGCCGCCGTCGGCGTACTGGCAGGCCGACGTCGCACCGCAATGAGCGAGCCGAGGGGACGCGGCGCCGCCCGCGCCGACGAGCGACCAAAAAGCGGGAAGAAAGGACGACGCCTTCACAGCGTCCCGCAGGCGAGCAGGGAACAGCCATGAACAAGCCGGAAGGACGTAGCGCCGTCTGCACCGACGAGCGACCAAGGAGCGAGAAGGGAAGACGGCGTCCACACGGCGTCCCGCGGGCGAGCGGGGAACACACATGAGCGAGCCGCATGGGCGCGGTGGCGCCTGGACCGAGCGACGGGACGAGCAGCGATGAGGATCATGAGCAAGGCGGAGACGGCGGCCGACCGGGCGCGGGGCGGCGCGTCCGAGCACGCCGTGGAGCTCGACGGTGTGGCCGTGCGTTTCCGGACGCGCAAGCGCGACGTCACGGCGCTGGCCGAGGTCTCGCTGGACGTGCCGGTCGGCGAGTTCGTGGCGATCGTCGGGCCGTCGGGCTGCGGCAAGTCGACGCTGCTGAAGCTGGTGTCGGGGCTGCTGAAACCGTCGTCGGGCACGGTGCGGCTGCACGGCGAGACGGTGACCGGGCCGCGGCACGACATCGGGTTCGTGTTCCAGCGGGCGGCGCTGCTGGAGTGGCGGTCGGCCAAGCGCAACATCCTGCTGCAGGCGGAGATGCGCAAGATGCCGGCCGAGCAGGCCAGGCGCCGCACCGCCGAGCTGATGGAGATGACCGGCCTGACCGGCTTCGAGGACGCCTACCCGCACGAGCTGTCCGGCGGCATGCAGCAGCGCGTGGCGCTGTGCCGGGCGCTGCTGCACGAGCCGCCGGTGCTGCTGATGGACGAGCCGTTCGGGGCGCTGGACGCGCTCACCCGCGAGCAGCTCAACGTCGAGCTGAACCGCATCTGGCGGGAGACCCGCACCACGGTCCTGCTGGTGACGCACTCGGTCGCCGAGGCGGCGTACCTGGCGAACCGGGTGGTGGTGATGACGTCCCGGCCGGGTCGGATCGCCGAGGTCATCGACGTGAACCTGCCGCCGGAGCGCGACTACGCCACCACCGTGGCCGATCCGGAGTTCGCGCGGGTCACCGCCCGTATCCGCGAGCTGCTCGGCGCGGGTGCGGCCGCCGACTGACCGGATGTGAGCGGGGCGCCCCGCCCGGCCGCCCGGCCGACCGAGCTTCCGCGGCGGCACAGGTCCGGACGCGAGCGCGCCGACCGGGCCTCGCCGCGGACCCGCGCGAGGCGACTCCGCGGCGCGGTCGTGCCGTGGTCGGGTGCGCTCGCCGCCATGTCCGCGCATCGCCGGAGCGGGAAGGCTCAGGCGAATCAGCACAGCCGCCCGCCGGCGTCGACCCGGCGGGGGCGGGAAGGGAACGCGATGGCACGCAGGTCCCTCGGAATCGTCTTGAACGGCGTGACCGGCCGGATTGGCCACCGCCGGCATCTGCTGCGCTCGATCCTGGCGATCCGCGGGCAGGGCGGGCTGCGGCCGGCCGACGGCACGACGCCGTGGCCGGAGCCGGTGCCGGTCGGCCGCGACGCCGGCGAGGTCCGCGCGCCGGCCGAGCGGCACGGGCCGACCGCGTGGACGACCGACCTGGCCGCCGCGCTGGAACGCTCCGGCGTCGAGGTCTGCTTCGACGCGCAGGCGACCTCGGCGCGGGCGGCGGCGATCCGGGCCGCGGTCGCGGCGGGCGAGCACGTCCACACCGAAAAGCCGCTGGCCGCGGACAAGGTGCAGTGGGAGATGTTCCTGCGGCATGTGGCCGAGGACGCGCCGTTCCCCTGGGACTTCCACGCCGGTGCGCGCGGCGTCCGACTCGCTGAACTAGGCATGCGGGCCTGGCGCGAGGGGCGCCGCCTCGTCGTCCCCGAGCTGAGTCGCTGACCGCCGATGGCGCGCATGTCGGACCGGTCCGGGCCCGCCGCGGAAAACGCCGGCGCCCCGGCGCGGACGTGGCGGAGCGCGGCCGGGGCATGGCTGGGCATCGGCACGGCGCCGGGGGCCCTGGTGCTCGGCGCGCAGGTCGGCGGGCGGCACGACGGCGTCCTGCCCGTCCTGGTGCTGGCGGCGGGCGGCGCGGTGATGGCGGCGCTGCTGGCGGCGCAGGGACGGCTCGGGCTGCTGCCGCCGCGCGGCGAGGGCTCCGCCGTGGCCGCGCTGATGCCGCGCTACCTGCCCGGCCCGGCGGAGCGGGTGTTCACCGTGCTGCTCGCGGCGGCGATGGTCGGCTGGTTCGGGTTCAACGTGGGCCTGGGCGGCGCGGCGGTGGGCGCGCTGACCGGGCTGGCCGACCCGGTCGGCGTGGCGCTGCTGACGCTGCCGCTGGTGGCGGTGCTGCTGGCGGGCGGCGGCCGGTGGAACGCGGTCGCGGTGGCGACGACGCTCACCGCGATCGCGCTGGTGGCGATCGTGGCGGTGCGGCTGGCGCCGCCGGAGCCGCCGGTGGTGTGGTCGCGAGCGGGGCCGCCGGTCACGCTGGCGGCCGACCTCGCGGGCTACGTCGGGTACGTGTCGGTGTTCGCGGTGCGCGCGCCCGATTTCACGGTGGGCCTGCGCGACCGGCGCGACCTGGCGTGGTGCGTCGGCCTGCTGGTCGTGCCGGCGCTGGCGGCGTCGGTGGTCGGCGCGGGGCTGGCCGCCTCCAGCGGCTCGACCGACGTGGTCGCGGTGCTGGCCGGGCCGCGGGGGCTGCCGGTGGCGAACCTGTTCGTGGCCGCGTCGGTGATCGCGCCGACGCTGGCGGCGGTGCACTCGGGGGTGTTCGCCGTGCGCCGGTTCGCCCCGCCGCTGCCGCGGGCGTGGGCCGTGCTGGCGATCGCGGTGCCGGGCGCCGTGCTGGCGGCGCTGCGGGTGGACCGGATGCTGCTGGACTGGCTGACGCTGCTGGCGGCCGCGCTGCCGGCGCTCGTGCCGCCGATGGCGGCCGAGGCGGCGCGGCGACGGCGGGGCCGGACGCCGCGGCCCGTCCCGACCCTGCTGTGGGCGCCCGCGGCGGGCACCGCGCTGGCGCTCACGCTCGCCGGCGTCTCGGCGGCGGCCCCCGCCGGACTCCTGGTTTCGGCCGCGCTGACCTTACTGCACCACTGTGTCCGAATTCGGTCGCGGACCGAACCGTGAAGCGGTTCTTGACGGCCCCCGACTCCCCTTCTACGGTCAAGAAAGCGCTTACTGAAAGCGCTTTCCGCTCTCTCACCCTCCAGGATGGCCGGAATGACACGAATCCGCTGGTCACCTCCGACACTGGTCGCCTTCATCACGGCGCTCTTCGCCTCGCTGGCGGCCGCCCTGCTGGCGGCGCCTCCACAGGCGCGGGCGGACGAACCGATCCTCGACCCCGTCCCCGAAGACCCCACCCCGTCCGGCCTCGGCCTCGTGCTCAAAGAGGTCGCCCAGCTGCCCGCGTCGACACCGACCCCGCCCGACATGGTCACCGACCCGCGGCTGCGGCGGCACAACCGCATCAACTACGTCGGCGAGGTGCCCGACCGCTCGGGCCGCCTCTACGTCCCGGACCTGAACGGCAACCTGTACTTCCTGGACAAGAAGACCTACCGCCACCACGTCTACCTGGACGTCAAGGCCCAGTTCCCCGACTTCTTCTCCGCCCAGGGCCTCGGCCAGGGCTTCGGTTTCGTCACCTTCCACCCCGACTTCAAGCGCAACGGCAAGTTCTACACCGTCCACGTCGAGTCGGGCGACGCGCTGAAGACCAAGAAGCCCGACCTGACGCCGCAGCCGAACACCGCCTACCACGGCGTCGTCACCGAGTGGACGGCCGCCGACCCGTCCGCGCAGACCTTCCGCGGCACCCACCGCGAGCTGCTGCGCATCGGGTTCTCCGGACGCATCCACGGCATCCAGCAGATCGACTTCAACCCCAACGCCCGGCCCGGCGACCCCGACTACGGCAAGCTCTACCTGGCGGTCGGCGACGGCGGCAACGGCAACGTCGGCGACAACGGCGGCGACCCGCAGAACCTCGCCGTCCCGCAGGGCAAGATCCTCAGGATCGACCCGGCCGGCCGCGACAGCGCCAACGGCAAGTACGGCATCCCCGCCGACAACCCGTACGCCGGCCGCGAGGGCGTCGTCCAGGAGATCTACGCCAACGGCATGCGCGACCCGCACCGGTTCAGCTGGGACACCGGCGGCTCCAAGCGCATGTTCCTCGGCCACATCGGCGAGCACGCCATCGAGGCGGTCTACGACGTGCGCCCGGGCGACAACTACGGCTGGAGCGAGCGGGAGGGCGCGTTCCGGTTCGACAAGAACGACCGCTGCTACCTGTACCCCCTGCCCGCCGACGACGCCGAGTACGGCTACACCTACCCGGTCGCGGCCTACGACCACGACCGTCCGCCGAACCTGTCCTGCACGGCCGACAGCGGCAACGCCATCTCCCTCGGCTACGTCTACCGCGGCGCGCGCCTGCCCGCGCTGCGCGGCAAGCTGCTGATCACCGACATCGTCAACGGCCGGCTCCTGTACGCCGAGGAGCGGGAGATGCGGCGCGACCCCACCGGCAAGAAGCGCGCGCCGCTCTACTCGATGGCCGCGTACGACACCAAGGGCAACCCCGTCACCCTGCAGCAGCTCGCCGGCGACGCCCGCGTGGACGCGCGGTTCGGCAGGGACGCCCAGGGCGAGCCGTACCTGATCGCCAAGGCCAACGGCAAGATCTGGAAGGTCGTCGGCACCAAGACGTTCGCCGACTGCCGCACCGCGCCGATCCGCATCAGCCACGCCACGTCCGCCAAGGACTGGGCGCCGGTCACCCCGTCCAAGTGGCGGTTCACCGGCCGCGAGGTCGTGCTGGCCGAGGCGGGCGTCGAGCGTCCCGGCCCGCGCCGCCCGTTCGAGTACGCCGTGCTGACCAAGGGCCCGGTGCTCGGCTCCGCCGACATCACCGCCCAGGTGCGGCTGGACACCCCGGTGTCGGTCGGCGACCGCGACGTGATCATCGTCTTCGGCCACCGGTCCGACACCCGCTTCTACTACGCGCATCTGTCCAGCGACAACACCATCTACCCGCACAACGGGATCTTCGTGGTGAACGACGCGGACCGGCAGCGCATCGACCAGCAGTGGAACGGCGACCGGCTCGTCCCGCACGGCGCCCCGCCCGCCGTCACCGACGAGGCGTGGCACGACGTGCGCGTCAAGCACTGCGCGGACACCGGCGAGATCGCCGTCTACGTGGACGGCTCGCGCCGCCCGCTGATGACCGCCGTCGACACCACGTTCCGCTCGGGCCGCGTGGGCTTCGGGTCGTTCGACAACGTCGGACGCCTCCGCGACCTCACCGTCACCGCGACCCGGGGCTGACCGGGAGGAACGCACGCCGCTGATGCGCTCCGGCGGCCGTGCGACGGCTCCGGGCGGGCAGGACGCCTCCCGCCGCCCGCCCGGAGCCGCCTCCTCCGTCCCGCACAGACCTCCCCCGTTCAAGGAGATGACGATGATCGTTCGCCGTGTCGCGGCGGCGGCGCTGCTCGGCGGCGCGCTCGCCGCGGTCCCGGCCCAGGCCCAGGCGGCTCCGCACAAGGGCAGGCCGGACGTGTTCCCCGCGCTCAGGCACAGCCTGGTCGCCTACTGGGACTTCGAACATCCCGTCGAAGGCGCGCCCGCGCGCGAACGCGACCTCGGCCCGTCCGGCACCGACATCGACCTGGTGAACGGCGGCGCGGCCATGCGGGTGCCGGACGGCGCCCACCGCGGCAGCCGCGGCTCGATCCAGGTGAAGCAGGTGAACCCGCAGGTCGCGGGCAACGACGACTGGAAGGCCGGCGTCTACTCCGAGTCCGGCGTGCCGACGTTGCGCGCGTTCAACGCCGCGCGCGGCGCCACCGTCATGGGCTGGTTCAAGATGACCGGCGTCAACCCGAGCCCCAACTCCAACACCGCCGATCCGGACGACAGGTACAACGCGACGGGGCTGGCGGGCGTGCTCAGCGGCGATTCCAACGGCCACGACGTGCGCGCACTACTGGAGATCATCGACGTGCAGGGCACGCAGCGCGTCGTCGCCCTCGGCCGCCGCATCGACGGCGGCGACTCCCAGACGTTCGCCGCGAGCGAGGACTGGCAGAAGATCCTGCCGCCCGACACCTGGGTGTTCCTGGCCGCGACCTTCGACTTCGACACCGGCGCCATGGCCCTGTACAAGAACGGCAGGCCGCTGCCCGGCTTCTACACCCGCGACGACGACCCGTGGGACCTCGAGGGCACCCCCGGACCGCACCGCACCAGCGCGACCGACCCGCGCGGCATCAAGATCGGCGGCAGCTTCCCACAGAACACGCGGGAGCAGAACCCCTGCAACTGCCGCATCGACAGCGTGATGCTGTTCAACCGCCCGCTGACCGCATGGGAGATCCAACGGCAGTACCGCCGCCTCGCCAGGTGACGGCGAACGGCGTCCGGCCCGGCCGACGGAGTGGAACCGCCGCCCGGG
Source organism: Actinomadura rubrobrunea NBRC 15275 (assembly GCF_001552235.1). NCBI lineage: Bacteria > Bacillati > Actinomycetota > Actinomycetes > Streptosporangiales > Thermomonosporaceae > Actinomadura > Actinomadura viridilutea. The sequence goes on from NZ_BCQU01000067.1 coordinate 18,113, forward strand.
CCGGTTCCATGCGCCCTGGATTCACCCGCCGCCCGGCTGGGACGTGCGTCGGGCGACCTCGTCCGCGAGGCGGTCGAGAGAGCGCCGCAGCTCGTGTTCGGCGTGCTCTTCGGCCTGCGACGCGCCCTTCGCCTCCGGCTGGTCCCCGAGGAACGACAGGTGCACCACGACCTCGCTCGTCCCTCCGTCGTGGTCCGTGACCTGCAGCCAGCCCGCGTAGTCGGGCGTCCCCCGGCTGCCCCACTCCAGCCGGTGCCGCTCGGGCGAGCTGTGCATGACGCCCTCCCGCTCGACGCCGTGGGCGCGGTCCGCGGCCTCGGCGACGCCCGGGGCGGTTTCGTGCACGTCGATCTCGCCGGGCAGCCAGCGGTGCATCGTCTGGGTGTCGGCCGCGATGTCGAACACCACCCGGCTGTCGGCCGGCATCGTCCGGCTGGCCTCGTACTCCATGGCCCTCACTCCCGGGTCTCGTCCTCCTGAGCCCTCTCGGTTACCCAGACAAAGCCGCCCTAACCGCGTCCATCCGGATCACGTCCACGCGGTCGAACCCCTCCTCCGCCGTCGGCGGCACGAGGCGCTTCCACGCGTCGAGCACGCCCACGGTGGGCACCCGGGCTCTTCCCGTCCTGGCGGCGTTGCGTTCCAGGCACACGTCCAGCGGCACGTCCAAGAACACCGCCCGCAGCCTCGCCCCATGCCGACGGGCGACCTCGATGATCGACGCCCGCTCCCGCGGCGAGGCGTTGGTGTTGTCGACGACGACGTCCCGCCCTTCCCGCAGCAACTCGTCCAGCACTCGCCTCTGGCGTGCCTCGCGCCTGCGCGCGTTGGGCCAGTGGTCCTTGCTCACCACCGCATGCGTGCGCTGCAAATGCTCGGCCACCCACGTCGTCTTGCCGGCCCCCTGCACCCCGACCATGACGACGACCTCCGGCCGGGACGTGCGGCTAGTCCTCACCGCCCGCCGCATCCGCGAGGACCTCGGCGACCCGGCGCGCGGTCTCGGTCGGCAGCGGCACCGGGTGCCCCCGCCAACGCCGCGCCGCCAGCATCGCCGCGCATCCCGCACCGCCGCCGTACGCGGCCGCCGCCACCGCCGCGGCGGCCTCGGGCGGCAGCTTCTTCTCCAACAGGAGCAGTGTCAGCCGATACGACGCGGCCGTCGCGAGCGCGCCGAGCGTCCCCGCGACCATGCCCATCTGCACCGCGGGGAGACGCCGCTGAGCCTTTTCCCAGATCTCCCGCTGCGCCGCCTCGGCCACGTCCCGCGTCATCTCCATGCTCCGTTCGAGCACCTCGGGCGAGGCCTGCTTTACCATGCCCCTCCCCTACCCACTCACATGGCTTTAAGCGCCTTAACGCGCGCTTACCGCCACTTGGAGGGCCTCATGGGGACGGCGACTCCGGCGACGCCGGCTTATCGCCGTCAGAGGGTTCTTCCGAACAGCTCGAGCAGGTTGGTCCAGTGGCGTTCCGCGGCTTCGCTGTTGTACGCATCGGTGTCGGCCATGGTGTAGCCGTGGACGGCACCGGCGTAGACCTCGGTACGGTGCCGGACGCCCGCCGCAGTGAGGGCCTCGTCGAGGCGCGCGATCTGCTCGGGCGGCATGGAGGGGTCCTTGTCGGCGTGGGCGAAGTACAGTTCGGCGGTGATCCGGTCGGCGAGCAGGTGGGGGCTTTGCGGGTCGTCGGTCGCGAGGTCCGCGCCATGGAAACCGGCCGCGGCCGCGACCTTTTCGGGGTGGCTCGCGGCGGTGAGCAGGGCCAGACGGGCGCCCATGCAGTAGCCGGACACTCCGACCGGCCCCGGACGAACCTCCCGCCGAGTCGCCAGCCACCCCAGGTAGCTGCCGGCGTCGCGCGCCACGGCGTCCACGCTCAGCCCCTCCAGAAGCGGGACGATCCGATCGAACAGGGCCGGGCGGTCGGCCGAGGAGATGAAGTCCGGCAGCGGCACGACCGGCGCCCGCCCATGGCGGTAGAAGACGTTGGGGACCAGCACGGTGTAGCCGGCCTCGGCGAGACGGTCGGCCATCTTCCGCAGTTGTGGACGCAGACCGAAGGCGTCCATGTACACCAACACGGCGGGGTGGGCGGCGTTGTCGTCAGGGTGGGCCATGTAGGCGTCGGCGGTCCCATCCTGGGTGGGCACGTCGACCGTCATTCTCCGTACAGCGGTCATGCGGCTGTCACTCCTCTCGCGTTCACGGCGCTTCAACGCGGCCTCTCAGCGCCGGCGGACCGGAGGGCTCTCACCCACGCCGATGCGGACGCCTCCAGCGCAGACCGGCGGCCGAAAGCGACATGATCACCGCCCCGCCCTCAGCGCGCAACGGCACCGCACCGGACAGGTTCGCATTGGACGAGCACGCTCGCGAGCAGGCGGTCGGCCGGACCGTCCTTCTGCTCGACGACACCTGGACGACGGGATGGCGGACACGCTACTCCACCCGTACCAGCAGAACTGACCAGTCACGACTTCGGGCGTCCTCGACACGGTCGATCTTCCACGTCTGCTCATAGACGGGGAAGGTGTCGCCGGGACACAGGTCGAGAATGCGCTCCTCGTCGGTGGTGGCGGCAAGCCGGACGACAAGAGGCTGCCCCTCCCGCGCATCGACGCCGATAACCCCGAAACTGACGGATTTGCCCCCGACATCCGTGTTCGCCTGCAGATGGGGGCCGAGCCAGATTTCTTCACCAGCCACAATCACTCCAGCGTGATATATCGGGGCTTGAAATAAGCCTTGAACTGGCCGATCGTCAGGAGAGGAGGGTGAGTGTTGTTCCACGGGTTGCGGAGATGGATCATGCCACGCTCATCGACCTTGGTCACCTCATAAGCGTGACCGTCGATGAGCCGGAAAGGGAGAAACGACTCGTCCGCACGTCTGTCACGCGTTCCGACCAGTATCGGCTTGCGGTCGTCCAGCCGCCGACGAAAGTCGGCGAGTAGCTGCTCATCGGGCGTGCGCCCCTGGCTGTCGTGCTCGGGGAACTCCACGCCTTCAGCCGGCAGACCGGTGAGCTGGGCGAGCAGTTCGGCGCGATCACGTGGTCGGCTGCCCTGGTTGAGCCGGACGTAGCCGTTCGGCGGGTCTCCGCTGTTCCCTGTGGCCTCCCACAAGCGCTTCTCCATGGCACGACGCTCATCGTCCCACGTCCGGTCGAGGCCAGCGATCGCCTTTTCCAGAACGGGCGCCCACGCGGCCTTGGTCGTCACCGAATCCGCGAACGCGGGTCGATCCGGCGCGCTGTCGAAGACCGGAAGCTCCGGTGTGACCATCAGCACGATGGACCGCCCGGTGGGCTCATAACGCATCTTCGCCGAGGAGAACCGAGTCTCGTGAAGCCGTACCTCATAGTTGCCGTCATCGGTCTCCCGAACGCAATCACGGATCGCTTCGGGACGATGCCCGGCGACCGCGCCGAGCACGGCGATGATGCCGCAGTCGTTGAGCCTCCCCTGCTTCGTCTGTTCGCGCACCGGCTCACCGTTGAACAGCGGCGTCCGCGTCCCGTCTGGACGGTCCAACGGAGTGCCGTAGCGATCCGGCACTCTCTCAGGGCGCTCCCGAGGATCCTTGTAATCCGGCCGGTCGATCCTGTCGATCAGTTCTACTGGATCGTCAGTACGGTCGATCCTGCGCAGAACCTGCCTGCCGACAATGTGCCTGAAGCGCTCAGGCAGGCGTCCCTCCACATCGTCGGTACGATCGGTCTGCGGCCAGGACTCCTGCCGTGCGGCGCCACGCTCTGCACGATGAAGATCGCCGGCCTGTGCGAAGGCCCTGCTCTCAGCGCGTGACGGTTGCCCTGAGGAGCGCGGGCTCACGCCTGGGACCGCAGTTCCTTTGTCCGAGGTCGACTGCCTGCCGACGTCCGCTGCCCTGGCTTCCCGCTTGCTTCCTCGTGTCTCGACAGCCCTTTCTGGGGGCGCCTGTGCGGCAGCTCTGCTTTCGGCACGCGACGGCCGTCCTGGAGTGCCTGGCCGGTCGGGAGGAAGTGCGGGCGCCTTGTCCGAAGCCGATGGCTTTCTGAGGCTCTCCACTTTGGAAGCCTGCCGACCAGTGCGTGCGTCAGCGCGACCTTCGGGAGGGGCCTGGGCGAAGGCTCTGCTTTCAGCACGTGACGGCCGCCTGAGGGAACCCGGCCGGTCCGGTGGAACTGGCGGCGGCTTGTCGGGATGCGTCTCCTCGACCGCCCTGGCGCGATTCTCAGTGCCTTTACCTGGGCGATCGACTGCCACGTCGCCGATCCTTTCGACTACCGCTCAGGAACCTTGTTCGCGGTCGGGCGCCTTCAGGCGGGTGCGGGCGAGTGCACAAGAGCTTACCTGAGCGGGCTACTTGCGGATCTGACGCCGTTCCGTTCGGGACCACGCCGTGACCTGCTAATTCACGTCGAGCCGAGCCATTCCCCCGGCAACCGGAGCCGCACCTCGGTACGCAGGTGGCAATCCGCGCCACTAGCCTGCCTGCGCCCCAAGAAGAGACCGGACGACTGAGGCCCAATGTATTGGCCAGGTGTCCGAAACCGTCCCCGTCTGTGCACAAGCAGCGGTCGTTGTCCTGTGAAACGGCGATCAGAAATTGGTGACGCCGGTCCTGCCATCTGACCGATGCGCCCTCCCACCGCATCCTGGAGCCTGATGCCGCGTGTCCGGCGCCGACTGCTCTTCAACGCAGGAACCCTGCACCGAACATGGGTTGCCGTCTTGTCTGTCAGGGGGCGGGGGTGAGGCGGGTGAGGGTTTGGGCGAGGCGGTCGATGAGGGCGGGGGATGTCGGGTCGGTGAGGTTGCCCAGGATGTGGATCGCCGCGCGCATCAGAGGCGGGTGGGCGATGCCCTGGCGGGCGGCCAGACGCATGATCCAGGGGTGCTCGATCGCGTTGACGAACCAGCGGCCCAGGGTGAACGGGCCGCCGAGCGTCGACCTCAGCGCCTGCGGATACGTGTACAGGACGCGCTCCCGCTGGGACGGCGTCGGCCGGGCCAGCGCCTGGACGATCACGTCGGCGGCGACCCGGGCCGAGCCGAGGGCGTAGGCGATTCCCTCCCCGTTCATCGGGTTGGCCATGCCGCCGGAGTCGCCCACCAGCAGAAGGCCGGGATAGTAGTGCGGCCGGCGGGCGAAACCCATGGGAATCGCGGCGCCGCGGGCGGGGCCCGTGGCGTTGTCGCAGGTCAGCCCCCAGGCGGGCGGGAGCGTTTCGAGCCAGGAGCGCATGAGATGGCGAGGGTCGCCGTGGGCGCGGTTCAGCAGGGCGACGCCCACGTTGCAGGTGCCGTCGCCCATGCCGAAGACCCAGCCGTAGCCCGCGGGGACGACGTCGAGGTGGCATTCGAGCATGGCGTCGTCGTGCCGCGGGCTGCGGAAGTAGCGGCGCACGGCCACCCCGACGGGACGGTCGCGGCGGGGATGCAGGCCGAGGGAGACGGCGAGACGGGACGAGGCGCCGTCGGCGGCGACGACGAGACGCGCCTCGTGGACGCCGCCGTCGGTCGCGACCCCGACGACCCGGCCGGTGCGGTCGTCCAGCAGGGGGCCGGTGACCTTGGTGCGTTCGCGGAGCACGGCGCCGCCCGCCACGGCGTGGCGGACCAGGATCTCGTCGAGGTCATGGCGGGTGCGCTGCAGCCCGAAGCAGGGGAAGGCGGTGCCGTCGGGCCAGGGCACGTCGAGTGAACGGCCCGCGGCGACCAGGCGGACGCCGCGGTTGCGCGTCCAGCCGGGACGGTCCACGTCGACGCCGAGCGTGATCAGTTCGCGCACCGCGCGGGGCGTCAGGCCGTCACCGCAGACCTTGTCGCGCGGGAAGGCGGCCTTGTCCAGCAGCAGGACGTCCAGTCCCGCCCGGGCCAGATGGCAGGCCGTCGCCGAGCCCGCCGGCCCCGCGCCGACCACGATCACATCGGTCACGGCCCGATGGTTCCCCGGCGGACGACCGCCGCGTGACGATGTGACCACATGCGGTCACGAAGAGTGGACTTCGACGGTGTTCGGGCCGGGTGTGCCGGAGGCGCGCCGCTCGTCACCGGCCGCCCTCGGCTCCGCCGCCGGAACAGCGGCGGAGCCGAGGCATCCGGTCAGTCCGGGGCGCCGCCCAGTTCCGGGACGCGGTGCCGGTAGCGCTCCAGCAGGTGCCGGTTGCGTTCGTCCCCGCCGGGGACGTTGGCGCTGGTCCAGCACGGCAGGTCGAGGCCGCGCTCGAGGGCCAGGTCGTGCAGTTCGGTCAGCAGCCGCGTCCACGCGTACGCGGCCAGGATGGTGGAGACGGCGGCGGTGCGGGGCGCGCCGGGCGGGTGGACGACGTCGCCGGGCGGCACGGCGGTGTCGATGACGATCGCGGCGTGGTCGGTCAGCCTGCTCTCCGCTCGCGCCGCGGCGCGGGCGGAGGCCGCGGGCGAGGTGAAGGCGATGACCGGGACGCCGCGTCCCATGCACTCGCGGGCGATCTCGACGGGGTAGGGGTTGCGGCCGCTGGTGGAGAACACCACCGCCACGTCCGGGGGCGACGGGTCGGCGGCGCGCGCCACCGCCTGCCCGAGGCCGGGACGGCGTTCGGCCTCGGTGCTGGCGGGGGCGTCGTTGAGGGGGAAGACGGACGGGTCCCACATCGGACGCACGCACGCCAGGCCCCCGGCGCGGTAGAACGTCTCGCACACCAGGGCCAGGGAGTGCCCGGCCCCGGCGACGTGCACGAGTCCGCCGGCGGCGACGGCTTCCAGCACCAGCGCGGCCGCGTCGCCGATCGCCTTGGCGGAGCGTCCGTCGAGGTCGTCGAGCAGTGCGCGAACCCGGGCGGGATGCCCATCAGGCATCGGGCGAAGCCTCCTTCTGGGGGTGGGGCGGTCGAGGGGACAGGGGCCGGAGCCGCAGGCGGCGAGGCCGTCAGGGCAGCCAGCCCTGCGCGGTGAGCGCCTCACGCAGCCGTGTCGCCAGGCCCTCCCGGTCGAGGAAGTCGGTGATCGTGAGGACGACGGGCGCCAGGTCGGCGATCTCCGCGGTGTGCATGCCCTGGCCGATGACGACGTCGGGGCTCATCCCCCGGGCCGTGGAGATGTCGGTGTTCTCCACCCGGGCGTCCACGCCGAGAGAGCGCAGCGCGTCCTCGGCGGTCATCTTCAGCATGAGGCTCGACCCCATGCCGACGCCGCAGACGGCCAGCACTTCGAGCCTGCGGTCCAGTGCCATGTTCGCTCCTTCGTCTTTTCGGGGGGCGGTGTTACGCGCCGGAGACGGCCTCGGCGCCCTTGCCCGTGCCGGCGTCCTTGCCGGGCTGCTCGCCCGCGGCGGCCTGCCGGCGGCTCTCGCGGCGGCCGAGGACGATCAGGGTGGCGACGGTCGCGGCCAGCGCCACGACCGGGACGGCCCAGACCGCGGCGCCGCCCACCAGGGGGTCGGCGGCCTTGAGCAGCCAGGCGATCGCGTACCAGTCGGGGTCGGCGAGGGTGGCCAGCTCGGGCGCGGTCCGCTCGAACAGGCCCCAGGTGACGGCCTGCCCGACGGCCAGGGTCAGCCCGGTGACCACGCCGCCGATGACGGCGCCGCGCCAGCCCGCCACCGCGTTGCCGAACAGCGCGGCCGCGCCGCCCACGAAGAACAGCATGATCATGGGCGGGACCAGGGTGAACCAGCCCGCGGCGGCGAAGACCGCCACGCACCCCAGGAACACCGCCAGCGCGGCCACGAACCCGATCATGACGGCGGTGGGCGCGACCGGGAAGACGGTCGGGGCGTCCAGCGCGGGCCGGGTGCCGGGGATCACCCGGTCGCTGAAGCCCTTGAACGCGGGCACGATCTCGGCGAGGAACATCCGCACGCCGAACAGCAGGATCGCGATGCCGCCCGCGAAGCGCAGGCCCACCAGCAGGCCCCACACCCACGACGACAGCTTGTCGTCCATCTCGGCGGCCTGCTCGGCCACGACGGCGTCGTCGGCGAACGCCACCGCCAGGAGCATGATCACGCAGATGATGAGGGCGGTGCTGACGTTGATGTCCTTGAAGAACGACAGCTGGCGCGGCAGCGAGAGCTTCTCGGTGTCGTGCCGCTCGCGGTCCCCGAACGGGCGGGCCGCGTACCCGGTGACGACCGCGGCGAGCGAGCTGGTGTGGGCGAACCCGAACCGGTCGTCCGGCATGACGCGGCGCATCAGCGGCCGCATCCACAGCGGCTGCAGCGTCCAGTAGGCGGCGACGAACCCGGCCCCGCACAGCACGAGGGTGAGCTGGTCGGCGTCCGGCGCGATGGTGACCAGCGCCGCCCCCGTGACGGTGCTGATCCAGAACATCAGGTGCCCGGTCAGGTACAGGTACCGGGCCGCCGGGAACAGCCGCACGAGCAGGACGTGCACCAGGAACGCCACGGTGATCACCAGGGCGACCGTGCCGCCCTGGCGGGACAGGAACTCGGCCAGGGTGTGGTCGGCCTTGGGCGGGTTCGTGCCCATGGCGCTGGCCAGCACGGTCTGGAAGCTGGTCAGCCCGCCGGTGAACACCTCCACGCCGATGAAGAGGATGACCACGCCGATCGTGGCGCGCAGCGCGCCCGCCAGCACGTCCTCCAGGCGCTTGCGCTGCAGCAGCAGCCCGATGAGCGTGATCAGTCCGATGAGGACGGGCACCTGGCCGAACACGTTGTCGGCCAGGAAGGTGAGGACGTCTTTGACGATGTCCATGGGGGGGTCACCTCGCGTTGTCGGGGACGTAGAGGCGGATGTCGTCGACCAGCGCCGATCCCTCGTAGTAGTTCAGGTGCGGGTCGCCGATGATGAACGAGTCGGGGTAGGCCGAGCCCTTGGGCCAGGTGTGCTCGGTGACGTACGTCCCGGCGGGACCGGTGTGCAGCAGCCTGCGGTCGAAGCGGCCGTCGTATTCGCCGGGGGTCTGGTTGTAGTGCCAGATCGGACGGCCGTCCTCCACGAACTTGTGGTGGACGCGCAGCGTGGTCTGGCCGATGTGGCGGAACGGGCCGCTCATTTCCAGCGTGTAGCCGGAGTCGTCGCGTTCCACCGCGAATCGGTAAGCGGCCTTGGGCAGCAGCTCGGGCTGCAGCTCAACGCTGGTGAGGTGCCCGTAAAAGCGGTTGCCCGGCCCGTACGGCCGGTCCATGGAGACGTTCCCGCACGGAGTCTTGATGTAGTACTCGTTGCTGATGTTGTTGTTGGCGGCCTCGCGGAACTTGTCGCCGCGGACGAACAGGGCGTTGACGCCGTTGAAGGAGCCGTCGAACGTGCGGTAGATCTTCCGGGTCTTCGGATTGCAGGTGCCGGCGTTCTTCCAGCGCTCGTCGTCGCTGTAGTAGCCGTCCATGATGACCTTGCGCCGGAAGTGGATGCCGGGGTTGCCGTGCGGCGCCGGCGTCGCGTAGTCGAGAATCGTCAGGTAATAGAAGCCGTTCTCCCGGGTGACGTCGGGATACTCGCACCGGGATTTGCCGGGGAGGGCGCCCCAGAACGTCCACGGAAAGCGGGTCTTGCAGGGCTCGCGGGTGTACCCGTTGTGCTTGCCGTCGTAGTCGAAGGTGCCGTTCCGCTTGCCGCCGAAGTCGATGCCGCGCAGGGTCATCTCCACGCGGTACCGCCGCGGCAGCGGACGGGTGGGGCGGATGAGCACCCCGGCGTCCCAGCTCGGCTCGTGGATGCGCGCGACCTTCTCCCCGTCCGGCAGCGTCGCGTTGGCCAGTCCCGGCCGGGAGTCGGGACGGCCGTCGCGGTCCTTGTCCACGGCGGCGATCTCGGCGGTGAGCCAGCCGTTCCGGCCGAACGCCACGCGCTTGCGGAACACGTTCAGCGTGGCGAGCCGCCGTTCGAACTCGGGTCCGCTGATCTTCTTCCACGCCTCGCCGTCGTCGTCGAACGCGTCGACGTGCCACGGGCTGCGCGGCCCCTGCGGGTCCAGACGCCACGGCGCCCGGTCGACCGGCAGGGGCCGGTCGAAGTCCTCCCGGGCGACCAGCGTCCAGCCCTTGCGTCCGACGCCGCCGGCCCCTCGTGCGGCGGCCTCGGACGCGTCCTCCGCGGCGACCGGCCGGGCGGCGGGGGCCGCCGCCATGGCGGTCGCCCCCGCCGCCGCCGCCATGGTGACCTTCCAGCATCTCCTCAAGGCGTGGCCCTCCCTCTCCTCGAGCATCGGACGATGCGCTGCGCCCCCGGGGTCGCCGCGACCCGGCGCGCCGTGGTCGCGGCCGTGCGCTTTCAATGTGGTCCGCCCCTATCGGGACGGCGGTGCAGTGGTATTGACCAGTTGGGGGTTGCGAAGGGGGGAGCGGGGATCGCCCCGCCGCTCGGACGCCCGGGTCGAAGGCCCCTCCCGGACGGCCGGGCGGCCGCTAGTCGCCGGGCGGTCTGAGCTCCAGTTCCAGTCGGTAGCGGTCCCCGCGGTAGACCGAGCGGACGAACTCCACGGGCCTGCCCCGGTCGTCGCGGGTCAGCCGTTCGAACAGGAACGCCGGTGCGTGCACCGGCACGCCCAGGATGTCGGCCTCCTCCGGCGTGGTGACGGTCGGCTCGATCGTCTCCGAGCCGGAGGCCAGCGCGACGCCGTGCTCGCGCAGCAGTTCGTAGAACGACCCTCCTTCCAGGTCCTCGCGCCGCAGGCCGGGCAGCAGCGCGCGGGCCATGTGCAGCGTCTCGATGGCCATGGGCGAACCGTCCGCCAGCCGCAGCCGCCGAATGGTGAAGACCTCTTCCCCCGGCGACAGCGACAGCCTCCGGCCGATCTTGGCCCCGGCCGGCTCGACCGCGAACGACAGGACCCGCCCGCCGGGCTTCATCCCGCGCCGGATCATGTCCTCGGTGAAGGACGTCATGGTCAGGGGCACCGCGATGCGGGGTTCGGCGACGTAGGTGCCGCTGCCGTGGCGGCGCTCCAGCCGCCCCTCGGCGACCAGCCGGTCGATCGCCGCCCGCAGCGTCGGCCGCGACACGCCCAGCTCTTCGGCCAGGCGCCGCTCGGACGGCAGCGCGTCGCCGACCTCCAGCTCGTCCAGCATGGCGAGCAGCTCCCGCCGCACCGCGCGCCGTTTCGTCGGCGTTCCCTGCGTTCCGTCATCGGATCGCAGGCCACCCGCGCCTTTCACCGTCGTTCCCATCGCCGACCACGGTACGGCGGGTCATCGAAGTGGTCAATACCACTTTCCGCGCCACGGAAGCCCCCGCCCAAGGCCCCGCCTGCCCGCGCGGACTCATCGATGGATCCGCGGTCTCCCATGCGGGGAATGGGGGCGTTTCTCTGTATGTTGTACGGAATTACCGTCCACCTCCGAAGGGAGCACGCCCATGTCCGGTTTCGACGCCGACGCCGAGTTCGATCGCCAGGTGCGGACGCTGCTGGAGCGCGGCCACCCCGCGGCCGCGGGCATGACGCCCGAGGAGTTCGGCGCGCTGCTCGAACCTCTGCGCGCGGCCGTGACCGCGCGGGCCGCGGCGATGGCGCCGCCGGAGGAGGGCCGCGTGCCGTTCGTCCTGGTGGTCACCAGGGAGGTGGTGCCTCCGGAGCGGGCCGTCGCCCTCACCACGCTGGCCGGGCGCGGCGCGCCCGGCGTCGTCGACCGCAACTTCGCCGACGGCGACCTTGCCCGCTTCGTCCCGACCGGGGAGGCGGCGCCGCCCGACGCGCGCGCCTACGCGCTGTTCGACGTCGACCGGGGCGAGGAGTTCCGCGGCGCGGTGCCCGAGGACGCCCTCGCCGCGATCGCCGGGCGGGGCCGCACGCCGTTGACGATCGAGGAGGGCATCGCACTGATCACCCAGTACCCGGCGGTGCTGGCCAAGAACAAGTGCTTCTCGCTGGGCGGCTCCCGGTGCGGCGACCGCCGCGTCCCCGCCCTCTGGATCAGCCGGAACGCGCCCAAGCTCGGCTGGTGCTGGGCGGGCAACCCGCACACCTGGCTCGGCATGGCCTCGGCCGCCGCGCGCGCCGCAGCCCCGCGGTGACGGCCCGCCCCGAATCTGGGTGTTGACGGGGTGGTCCAGAGCGGTCTAGACCGGTTAGGACCGGCAATCGATCTTCGTCCCGGAAGGAGCCGGATGCTCCCCCACAGCCGACGCCTGCTCCCCACCGTCCTGCTCCCCACCGTCCTGACCGCCGCGGTCGGCCTGACGCTCGCGGTGCCCGGCGGGTCCGCGGCCGCGGCCCCGAGGCACCGTCCCTGCGATCCCGCGGGCCTCCTCGCCCGGATGACGGACGCGGAGAAGGTCGGGCAGATGGTCATGGCCATCACCCATGACGGGCCCGACGGGATGCCGAACGAGGAGACCCGGCGGTCGATCCAGGACCTGAAGATCGGGTCCGTCATCACCTCCGAGCCCCGGACGCCCGAGCTGGCCGCCCGCTACGCCAACCAGGTGCAGCGGTGGGCGGCCGACACCCGGCTGGGCCTGCCGCTGCTGGTGTCCGGCGACTTCGAGTTCGGCACCACGCACAACGTCCGCGAGGGCACCACGCCGCTGCCGAACGCGATGGGCCTCGGCGCCGCCCGCGACCCCCGGCAGGCGCGCGCCGCCGCGGTCATCACCGCGGCCGAGGCCCGGGCCATGGGGTTCCACTGGAACTACGCGCCGGTCGCCGACGTCAACACCAACCCGCGCAACCCGATCATCGGCGTGCGGTCGTTCGGCGAGGACCCCGCGCTGGTGAGCCGGTTGACGGACGCGCAGGTCCGGGCCTACCGGGCCGCCGGGGTCATCGCGACGCCCAAGCACTTCCCCGGGCACGGCGACACCGAGACCGACAGCCATCTCGGCCTGCCCTCCGTCGGCTACGACCGTGCCACGCTGGACCGCGTGCACCTGCCGCCGTTCCGCGCCGCGATCGCCGCCGGGGCGGACGCCGTCATGACCGCGCACGTGGTGGTCAAGGCCGTCGACCCCGACCTGCCCGCCACGCTGTCGCCGAAGGTGCTGACCGGGCTGCTGCGCGGCGAGCTGGGCTACCGCGGGCTGATCGTCACCGACGGCATGGACATGGACGCCATCGCCAAGAACTGGGGCACCCGCGAGGCCACCGTCATGGCGGTCAAGGCGGGCGCCGACGTCATCATGTCGACCGGCGCGTACGACACCCACGTGGACGCGGTGGACGCGCTGCTGGACGCGGTCCGCTCGGGCGAGCTGCCGCGGGCGCGCGTGGACGCGTCGGTGCGGCGCGTGCTGGAGCTGAAGTGCGCGTACGGCGCGTTCGAGCGCCGCTACGTCAGCCCGGAGGCCGCCGAGAAGGTGGCGGGCAACGCGGTGTTCCGGCGGCGCGCCCTCGACATGGGCGTCGCGGCGACCACGCTGGTGAAGAACGAGGGCGACGTGCTGCCGTTCGACCGGCGGGCGCGGGCGCGCACGCTGGTCGCCGGGGTGGTGCAGACCGACGAGCTCGCGCGGGCCGTGGCCGACGTCGCCGCCGGGCCGGTGACGTCGTGGCAGGCCGCCACGACCGACCCGACCGACGCGGAGATCGCCGAGGCGGTGCGGCGCGCGCGGAAGGCCGACCGCGTGCTGGTCGCCACGTACTCCTCCGGCGCCCTGCCGGAGGGCCAGGCCGAGCTGGTGCGCGCGCTGCAGGCGACCGGCAAGCCGGTCGCGGCGATCGCGACGGGGCTGCCGTACGACATCGCGTCCTACCCCGACGTCAAGGCGTACGTGGCGAGCTACGCCACCACGGCCCGCACGCAGCGGGTCGACATGACGATGCACCGGGCGGCGGCCGAGGTGGTGTTCGGCAGGCAGCCGGGCGGGCGGCTGCCGGTGTCGATCGCCGGGCTCTACCCGTACGGGCACGGCCTGCGCTACTGACCGCCGGTCGTCCGTGGTCGAAACCGCCGACCCGATGACCACCCCCGGCCAGCGCCGCCCGTGGGGGGCTAAGGCGGCGCTGGCGCCGGCGGGGGGTGTGGGGGGTGGCTCAGTGGTCGCGGTCGGTCACCAGGTCGGCCAGGGCGCGCAGCTCGGCGCGGGGGCGGTCGGCGGGGGCGGCGGCGTCCAGCGCGGCGAACGCCTCGGCCTTCAGGCGGCGGGCGCGCCGCCGCGCCCAGGCCCGGCCGCCCGCCTCGTCGACCAGCGCGGCGGCGCGGGCGGCCTCCTCCTCCGACATCGGGCCGTCCCGCAGGTACAGGCGCGACAGCGCGTCGCCCGCCCGGGTGCCCGACGCCAGGGCGGCCACCACCGGCAGCGACTTCTTGCGGCTGCGCAGGTCGGAGTGGACGGGCTTGCCGGTGACCGCAGGGTCGCCCCAGATGCCCAGCAGGTCGTCGACGAGCTGGAACGCCAGGCCGATCCGTTCGCCGAACCGCCGCAGCGCCCCGACCCGCGGCGGCTCGGCCCCCGCGTACGCGGCGCCGAGCGCGCACGAGGCGGCCAGCAGCGCGCCGGTCTTGCGGCCGGCCATGCGCAGGCATTCGGGCACGTCCACGTCGGTGCGCTCCTCGAACGCCACGTCCGCGCACTGGCCCTCCACCAGGTCCAGCACGGCGCGGCCGAGGGCGCGGACGGCCGCGGCGGCCACGCCGTCCGACCTCCCGGCCGACGGCGGCCCGGCGCCGCCGTCGGCCGCGTCCGCCAGGCTCGCGAAGGCGCAGGCCAGCAGGGCGTCCCCCGCCAGGATCGCCGCGTTCGCCCCGAACACGCTCCACGCCGTGGGCCGGTGGCGGCGGGTGCGGTCGCGGTCCATCACGTCGTCGTGCAGCAGGGAGAAGTTGTGCGTCAGCTCGACGGCGACCGCGGCGGGCAGGCCGTCGACGGCGGAGCCGCCGACGGCCTCGGCCGACAGCAGCGCCAGCGCCGGGCGCAGCGCCTTGCCCGCGCCGCCGGCGGCGGGCCGCCCGTGCTCGTCCTGCCAGCCGAAGTGGTAGGCGGCGACGGCCCGCACGCCGTCGGGCATGGCGTCGACCGCCGCGCGCAGGGCCGGGCCGATCAGGGCGCGGCTCCACGCCAGCACCTCGGCGGCCGGGCGGGGCGGATCCGCCGGGGGCGCGGGCACGGCGCTCATCGGCCGACCTCCACGTTCTCCAGCATCCCCAGCGCGTCGGGCACCAGCACCGCGGCCGAGTAGTAGGCGCTGACCAGATAGGACGCGACGGCCCGCGCGTCCACTCCGGTGAAGCGCACCGACAGGCCGGGCGCCACCTCGTCGGGGACGCCGGTCCGCCGGAGGCCGACCACGCCCTGCTCGTCCTCGCCGAGGCGCATCGCCAGGATCGCGGTGGTGCCGCGGGGGCTGACGGGGATCTTGTCGCACGGCAGCAGCGGCACCCCGCGCCAGGCGTGCACGCGCCGCCCGTCCACCTCGACCGGACGCGGGTAGGCGCCGCGCTTGGTGCACTCGCGGCCGAACGCGGCGATCGCACGCGGATGCGCCAGGAGCACCCGCGTCCCCCGGCGGCGGCTCAGCAGCTCGTCCATGTCGTCGGGCGTGGGCGGCCCCTCGCGGGTGGGGATGCGCTGCCGCAGGTCGACGTTGTGCAGCAGGCCGAACTCCCGGTTGTTGATCATCTCGCGTTCCTGTCGCTCGCGCAGCGCCTCGACGGTCAGCCGCAGCTGCTCCTCGAGCTGGTCGTGCGGGCCGTTGTAGAGGTCGGCGACGCGGGTGTGGACGCGCAGCAGCGTCTGCGCCACGCTCAGCTCGTATCCGCGGGGCTGGAGCTCGTAGTCGACGAACGTGCCGGGGAGCACCGGCTCCCCCTGGTGCCCGGACGCCAGCTCGATCGCCGCCTCGCCGTGCTTGTTGTGCGGAGGCGGGGACGCCGACCGGCGCTCGTCCAGGTGGGCGCGCAGCGCGTCGCACCGGCCGGTCAGCTCCTCGATGGCGGCGCGCGGCAGCGTCAGCACGGTGCAGGGGGTGAGCGCCCGCACGGTGGACGTCCAGCGTTCGTCGCCGCCCAGCAGGGCGCGGCCGCCGAAGAACGCGCCGTCGGTCACCACTCCGAGCCGGGTGAGGCCGCCGTACTCCCCGCAGCCCAGCACGGCGGCCTTGCCGTGCGCGATCAGCACGACCCGGTCGACCGGCCGCCCGGCCTCCACGATCGTGTCGCCGGGCTCGTGGCGGCGCTGGACGAACCGTCCGGCCAGGGCCGCCAGGACCTCGGGGTCGTCCAGGCCGCGCAGCGCCGGAAGCTCGGTCAGCTCGGGCGGGACGACCCGCACGTCCTCCCCGGTGACCACGAACGACACCCGGCCGTCGCCGAGCCGGTAGGTCAGCCGCCGGTTCACCCGGTACGTCCCGCCGGGCACCTGCACCCACGGCAGCACGCGCAGCAGCCACCGCGGCGTGCCGCCCTGCGTCTGCGGCCTGGACTTCGTCGTGGTCGCCAGATTGCGCGCCGCCGCCGTGCCCAGACTCGACCGTTCCACCGTCACGGGCCGCTCCCTCCCGCCGTGCGCACGCCCGCTCAGGCGGCCGCGCCGTCGGCGGCGTGGGCGACCTCGACGCTGTCGAGCACGCCGAGCGCGTCGGGCACCAGGACCGCGACCGAGTAGTAGACGCTGACCAGGTAGGAGATGATGGCCCGCTCGTCGATGCCCATGAACCGCACCGACAGGCCCGGCTGGTACTCGTCGGGGATGCCGGTCTGGTGCAGGCCGATCACGCCCTGCGCCGCCTCGCCGGTGCGCATCAGCAGGATCGAGCTGGCCCCCGCGGCGCTGACCGGGATCTTGTTGCACGGGTAGATCGGCACGCCGCGCCAGGCGGGGATCCGGTGTCCGCCGGTGTCGACGGTGTCGGGGTAGACGCCGCGCTTGGTGCACTCGCGGCCGAACGCGGCGATCGCGCGGGGATGCGCCAGGAAGAACGCCGGCTCCTTCCACACCAGCGACAGCAGCTCGTCCATGTCGTCGGGGGTGGGCGGGCCGCTGCGGGTGGGGATGCGCTGGCGCAGGTCGGCGTTGTGCAGCAGCCCGAAGTCGGGATTGTTGATCAGCTCGTGCTCCTGCCGCTCGCGCAGCGCCTCGATGGTCAGCCGCAGCTGCTGCTCGACCTGGTCCATCGGCTTGTTGTAGAGGTCGGCGACGCGGGTGTGCACGCGCAGCACGGTCTGCGCCACGCTCAGCTCGTATTCGCGGGGGTGGAGCTCGTAGTCGACGAACGTGCCGGGCAGCACCGGCTCCCCCTGGTGCCCGGACGCCAGCTCGATCGCCGCCTCGCCGTGCTCGTTGCGCGGCGGCTCGGCGACGTCGCGGGCCTGCGCCAGGTGCCGCCGCAGCGACTCGGAGTTCTCCCGGACCCGCCGGACGTCCTCGGCGCTGAGCTCCAGCACCGTGCAGCGGGTCAGGGCGCGGTAGGTGTGCTCCCAGCGGCCCTGCTCCTCCAGCAGCGCGGTGTGGCCGAAGAACCGGCCGTCGCCGCGCACGCCGAGCACCGCCTCGTCGCCGTACTCGCCGGCGCCGATCTGGTTGACCTTGCCGTGGGCGATCAGGACCACCCGGTCGACGGCGTGCCCGGCCTCGGCGATCGTCTCGCCGGGCGCGTACTCGCGCTGGACGAAGCGGTCGGCCAGCGTCCGCAGCGTGTACTCGTCGTCATAGCCGCGCAGCGGCGGCAGCTCGCCGAGCTCCTGCGGGACGACCCGCACGTCGGAGCCCTCGACGACGAAGGTGACGATGCCGTCGCCGACGGTGTAGGTGAGCCGCCGGTTCACCCGGTACATCCCACCGGACGCCTGCACCCACGGCAGCAGCTTCAGCAGCCACCGCGAGGTGATGCTCTGCATCTGGGGGACGGACTTGGTCGTCGTCGCCAGGTTGCGCGCAGCGGTCGTCGCAAGGCTGACCTGCTGTTCGGTCACTCTCCACCACCGATCCGTCGTCGCCAGGGGGAAGACCGCGATTCGCCAAGACACCCGCCGACCGTCCCCCGGAAAACGCGCAGGGAAATGCCGTGGGCGCTGCTTTCGAATACGCGGGCCGCATCCGCCAGCGAAGCTACCCACCGTAATCAGTCGAACGCAACGGGATACTTCCCTTACCCCTGATTTACCTGCGGCACGGCGTCCTCACCGGTCACAAGCGATCTCGCGACGCACGGCGCACACGCCGTCACCGCGCCCCCGCCTCGTCTTTTCGGGCATGGACGACACCGAAATTCGACTGTTCCGCATCACCGTGCCCTGGAGAAAAATCTGGCCACGCCGCCACTGGCGCGCCTCCCCCGCCTCTCCGCCAAGGGATATCCGTGCGCACCTGGGGCTCCGCCCCCAATGCCCCGGCGGCCGTCCCCTGTGGCTCGACGGCCTACCGCCCGGGCCGCGCGCGGCAAATCCCGCGCATGCGCACGTCGTCTGGTTGCATGCGGACATGGGCCGACGGATTCGGCGTCTTGTCGTGGGGACAGACGTCTATTACTGGAGCGCGAGACATGCTCACACGCGCAGTTCGGACGGCGCGCGCGTCGACTGCCGCGAGATGCTCACCGTTCGCCGGGAGGGCGCGCCTGGGCGATTGGTCATCGTGTTCCGGGCGGGACCAGGTCGCCTTGTCGCCGACGGCCTCCTTCATGACGGCGGTGTCGCCCGAGGAGACGACGACGCCTATCTCAACCTGCATCGTCCCGGAGTGGCGCGGGCGCTGCTGGACGAGGCGCTCGACCGAGGCCATGGGTTCGACGCCGGGACGGTCGAGATCGACGGCTGGGATCTGCTGGACGGCGCCCTGGCGCGCCTGCCCTCCCCGGACGAGCCCGCCCCGGCCCCGCACAAATGATGATCAGTGCTCGGCGACCAGCCGGGCGGGGAGCGCAGCAGAAGCTCGGGCGGCGTGGGCGCGGGGCCGAGAGCACGCGGTTCCGTCACTCCGCACCCTCGTCTCGGCCGTGCCCCGGCTCCCGCGTTGGCCGATTCACGGCGGATCAGCTTCGTCACACCGCGACGTCCGTCGCCGCTTCCTCCCCGCGCATCCCGGCCGCCACTTCGGCCGCCGCGCATCACTGGCACAAGGCCGTTCCACCACGCCGTGACGGACTAGTCGGACGCTCCGCCCTTGGCGTCGTCGCCCTTGCCCTCCGTCAGGGTGTCGTTCGGGGAGCCGGCGGCGTCGGCGACGTCCGTCTCGTCGGGCAGCTCGGGCAGCTTCTGGGTGCGTCCCGGATCGCCTTCGACCTTCAGCGGCCCGTCCTCGGGAATCTGCAGAAGGGCCTGGGTGACCTGCGCCTCCTTGGTGATGATGCCGCTGGCCAGGACGGTGTTGCGGTGCCGCAGCGCGCCGTTCTCGCGCAGCAGGTCGTCGTTCTCGCGCCGCAGCCGGGTGATCCGCTTGGCCGTCCGCAGGTGCACGAGGAAGCCGCCGACGGCCAGGCCGAGGATGAAGCCCGAGAGGACGGGGATCCACATCGCCGCGGCCGCCGCGGCGGCCAGCGCGACGACGGCCGCAAGAGCGCCAAGGTGCTGTTCCACCCGGTCCAGGACGGCGTTGACGCGCTTGGGAATCCTCACTCGGCTCTCTCCTCCGGTTCTGCCGTTGCGTGCTCGTCCGGCACCCCGCGCGCCGCGCCCCTCGCCGCCGTCGACCGCACCGCCGGCGGCGTCTGCGGCGTCGGCGTTCCGCGGCGGGCGTGGCCGCGGGGCCGGGCG
>NZ_BCQU01000068.1:0-37002 GCF_001552235.1 Actinomadura rubrobrunea NBRC 15275
GGCCGGTGAAGTGGCGGGCGTCGCTGCTGGAGCGGCTGTACGAGCACAGCCCGACGATGCGTCCCGCGGCGATCTGCGCGCTCACCGTCGGCGTGATCGGGACGCTGGTGAACGACTCCGGCGTGGTGATCCTCTCGGTGGCGTTCAGCCTGGGGACGCCGTTGGTGATCGCCGCGGTGGTGCGGGCGCTGGAGCGGGACCTGGCCGCCGAAGGCACATCCGCAGCGCGGCGATCAGAATCACCGTCAGCGCCACGGGGATGACGCCCGGGCGCACCACCTCCAGCAGCCAGTCCAGCGACGCGGGCAGCCCGATCAGTTTCGGGTCGCGGGCGGGCAGGTAGCCGAGGCTGAGCGCGCAGGTGTGCGCGAGCAGCAGCCAGTCGAACCGCGACCACGGCAGCAGCGCCAGCGCCGCCCACGCGAACCCGCTGTACCAGGGCAGCTCGTACGGCGCCGCGAGCAGCCAGGCCAGCACCAGCGCGGCCGCGACCCGCTCGGCCTCCGCCCCGGTGTCCGTGCCGGGGCCGCGGCGGGGCAGGGCGCGGGCCAGCAGGATCGTCAGGACCGCGAACAGCGTCAGCCAGGCGAATTTGATGACGACGCGGTTGTCGCGGCCGAGGACCAGGTCCACCAGATGCCAGGGGGTGGCCAGCGAGACCTGGTCGGCGGCCCGCCGGATCGGGTCGAACGTGTGCGACCCGGCGATCGCGTACGTGACCAGCGTGACCGCCAGGGCCCCCGCCGCGAGCGCCGCCGCCGAGAGCGCCGCCCGCCACCGGTCGGCGGCCACGCGTCCGCCGTCGTCGCGCCCGGCCCCGCGGTGCGTGAAGGCGCCGCGCAGCACCGCCCACGCGAGCCCGCCCCCGGCGATCGCCGCGGGCAGCTTGATGGCGGCGCCGACCGCGATCAGGGCGCCGCTCGCCGCCGCCCGGAGCGGCACGCCCCGGCGGCCCGCCTCGAACCGCGCCGAGAACAGCGCCACCCCGGCGACCATCGGGCAGACGGCCAGCGTGTCGTTGTGGGCGCCGCCGACCAGGTGGAACAGCAGCAGCGGGTTGCACGTCCACAGCAGCGCCACGCGCAGCCGCCGTTCGTCGGTTCGTGCGGCGCGGTGGAGGATCCACGCGGTCAGCGTGAACGCCAGGGCGTTGAGCAGGGACAGGACGAACACCGTCAGCCGCACCGAGTCGCCGCCGCTCCAGGACGCCATGGCCTGCCCGGCCGTGGCGATCGGCCCGTACACCGACGGCGCCCGCCGCCACTCCTCGACCTCGCTGATCACCGGGTCGCCGGGCACGTCCACCGCCCGCGTCACGTACGGGTCGTGCCCGATGACCGCCATGCGCCCGTACGCCGCGTAGTTGAGGTGGTCGGCGGACCCGATCGGCGGCATGAGCGTGAACGCCGCCGTCGCCAGCAGGCCCGCGGCCGTCAGCGCCGAGGTGCGGCACCGCCAGCCGCGCCGGACGGCCGACCAGCACAGCCCAAGGCCCAGCGTCCCGACGACCAGACCGGCCGCCACCAGGCCGATCACCAGGTGCGGCGGCGGGTGGACGGTCAGCGCGTACGGCGGCTGCCCGGGGTCGCCGCGCAGTTCGGGCTGCATCGCCGACGGGCCCAGCAGGGCCGTGAGCAGGAAGCATCCGATGCTCGTCCCGATGGCCGCCAGGCCCGCGCGTCCCAGGGCGGCGCGGCGGCCGTCCGCCGCCTCGGGGGCGGCGCCGGCGTCCGCCGCGGCGGCGGGACGAGGAGGGGTCACGACCGGCGGCTGCCGCGCAGCACCCGCGCCACGGCGGGCTCGCGCACGGCCAGGGCGCGCGCCACGTCGCGGAACTGCCGGGCCCGGTGCAGCTGCGATCGCCAGTCGGTGCCGGTGGCCCGGTGCGCCAGCGGCACCTCCACCTCGGTCACCCGGAACCCCTTGCGCAGCAGGTCGATGGTGAGGGCGGTCTCCACGCCGAATCCGACGGCGAGCGGCCGCGCCGCCTCGAACGCGGCCCGGGTGAGGCAGCGCTGCCCGTTGAGCGGCTGCGTCGCCTCCCAGCCGGTGGCGCGCCGGATGCCCTCGCGCGCCAGCCGGACCACGAACCCGTGGCCGCCGAGCTTGACCGTGGTGGCGAACACCGCGATGGTCATGTCGGCCTCGCCGCGCCGCACCGGCTCGATCAGCGGGGCGGCGTCGCGCGCGGTCGCGGCCAGGTCGGCGTCCAGGAACAGCAGATGGCGGGGCATGTCGCGGTCCTCGTCCAGCAGCCGCACGGCCTCGGCGCCGCTCTCCATCGCCGCGCCCTTGCCGCGGTTGCGGCCGTGCCGCACGACCTTCGCGCCGGCCTGCTCGGCGATCCGGGCGGTGCCGTCGGACGAGCCGTCGTCGACCACCACGACCAGGTCGGCGCCGGGCAGCTCCAGCGCCGCCTTGACGGTCGTCGCGATCCGGTCCGCCTCGTCCTTGGCCGGGATGACCACCGCTACGTCCTGCATACGGGCGATCGTAGTGCGCGCTGACGAGGGTGTCCGTCAACGACGACGACCCGCGGGGCTCCGCGGGTCGTCGTCAACGCGTGGTCGGCCGAGGTCGCGTGCGGGGACCGGCTCCCGCACTCCGGTCGGCCGGGTCCGGTCAGCTCGGATCGAGCACGGGGACGGCGTCGGACACGGTGAACACCGAGTCCAGGCCGGTGACCTGCAGGATGCGCCGCACGGCCGGGCGCGGCGCGGCCAGCTCCAGGGTGCCGCCCTGTTCCTTGAGCCGCTTCATGGCGGCGAGCAGCACGTTCATCCCGGTCGAGTCGCAGAATTCGACGCCGCTCAGGTCGACGACGATGCGGTCGACCTGCCCGCGCAGCAGCCCCGCCAGCGCGGCCTGCAGGCGCGGCGCGGTGTACAGGTCGAGCTCCCCCGTCGCTGTGACGACGGCGTTACCTCCCTGTGATGCGGTCGAGACATTCAGCTCCACATTCGGCACACTATCGGGCCGAGAGCCGACGGGCCAGAGGGTTGCCCGAACCGTCGTGTCCTCGCGTCCGATGCGTATGACCTTGATGTATTACGTTGAGAAATGAATTGATTACAGCTCTTGCCGGACATCTCCCGCTCGGCCGTCCGGGGTCCGCGCGGACTGCGGAATTCCGCATTCACGCGGCCCGGGAGTGCGGGAGGCTGAGCGGCGAGGGCAGGCGATGGGCCCCCGGGCGGACGCGCCCGGCGGGGATCCGCAGGCGACGGGGGTGTGTCGCGCGTGAAGGTTGAGCGAGATCCGCGGGAGGACCGGCTCCGCGAACGCATCGAGGCGGTCCGCGCGCGGTCGGAGAAGGCGACGTCCTGGCGGTCCGCCACCCAGTACCTGTCGCGCCTGATCAACGACACCGGCCACGTGCCGGTCAAGGCCCGCCTGTCCCGCGAGGACCTGACGTTCCTGGCGGGCGCCCGGGACGAGGTGATCGCGTTCGCCGACCTGGCCGTCCGCCTCATCGAACTGCACCGCCCGCAGGACGCGGGCGGCATCACCAGCGATCTGGACCGCCCGATCCGCCGCTGCCGCGCCTGCATGTGGCGCTGGCCCTGCCCCACCTTCCGGACGGTCGACGAGACCTTCACCCCCTGACCCGGGCGCACACGCGCGCCCGTCCCCGATCCGTCTCAGGGTGGCGTTCCGACGTCGGTCAGGGAAAAGCGGGGGCCGACTCGTCCTCCAGGGTGATGACGCACCCGATGCCGCCGCCCTAGCGTGGTGGACATGGCACGGACAATTCTGATGGTCCTCGGCGTGATCCTCGCGCTGTGGGTGCTCATGGGCGTCATCGGCTGGATCATGTCGATGGTGAAGCTGTTCTTCTTCGTCGGCCTCGCGGCGGTGGTGGTCTACCTGGTGGTCACCCTGGTCTCCAAGGCGGCCAAGAGCGGATAGCCGCCGGGCCGCGTGTCCGGTTCGGCGCGACCCCTTGCCGCCGCCCTCCGGTGACCTCATGATGCGCACACAACAGGTGGTCACCGGCGAAAGGGGATCTTCGTGCCAAGCCTGACCCAGGTGCTGCGCGACCGCGCGCGACGGCATCCGGACCGCGTCGCCTTCATCGCGGGCGACACCCAGATCACCTACCGGGACTTCGACCGGCGCGTGGACCAGGTGGCGGCGACGCTCGCCGCGGCCGGCGTCGGCCCCGGCGACCGGGTCGCCATCCTCGACAAGAACTCCCTGGAGTACGCCGAGCTGCTGTTCGGCGCGGCCCGCGTCGGCGCGGCACAGGTCCCCGTCAACTACCGCCTCGCGCCCGACGAGGTCGCCTACATCGTCAACAACGCGCAGGCGAAGGTCTTCGTCGTCGGCCCCGAGTTCGTCCCGGTGCTCGACGCGATCGCCGGGAAGCTGGAGCACACCACCCACCGCGTCGTCGTCGGCGGCTCGGACCACTCCCATCTCGACTACGCCGAGTGGACGAGCGCCCACGAACCGCCGGCCGAGCCGCCGGACCAGAACGCCGACACCGCCGACGTGTTCGTCCAGCTCTACTCGTCGGGCACCACGGGCCTGCCCAAGGGCGTGATGCTCACCCACGACAACTTCAACGCGGTGCTGCCGCTCAGCAACGAGCTGTGGAACATCGACGACGACACCGTGCTCATGGTGGCGATGCCGATGTACCACGTGGCGGGCTGCGCGCTCACCGTGTGCGCGGTGTACGACGGCATCACGGGCGTCATCATGCGCGAGCCCGACCCCGTCGCGATCGCCCGCGCCATCGAGCGGCACCGGGTGACGCACGTGTTCCTCGTCCCGGTGCTGCTGCAGTTCATGCAGCTCATGCCCGAGGTGCGCGAGGCCGACATGTCCAGCCTGCGCCTGCTGCTGTACGGCGCGTCCCCCATCAGCGAGGACGTGCTCCGCGGCGCCATGGAGCTGCTGCCGAACACCGGGTTCATGCAGGTCTACGGGCTGACCGAGACCACCGGCGCCATCACTTACCTGCCGCCCGAGGACCACGACCCCGACGGCCCGAAGGCGCACCGGCTGCGCAGCGCGGGCGTGCCCAACCCGGGCTGCCGGCTGCGGATCGTCGACCCGGCGACGCTGGAGGAGGTGCCGCGCGGCGAGGTCGGCGAGATCCTCTGCCAGACGGCGCAGAACATGAAGGGCTACTGGAGGATGCCGGAGGCCACCGCCGGGGCGCTGCTGCCGGACGGCTGGTTCCGCACCGGCGACGCCGGCTACCTGGACGAGGACGGCTACCTCTACATCCACGACCGGGTCAAGGACATGATCATCTCCGGCGGGGAGAACATCTACCCCGCGGAGGTTGAGAATGTCTTGATGAGCCACCCGGGCATCGCCGACTGCGCGGTCATCGGGGTGCCGGACGACAAGTGGGGCGAGACCCCCAAGGCGCTCGTCGTCCCCGCCGAAGGCGCCGAGTTCTCCGAGCAGGAGATCATCGACTTCTGCCGGGAGCGGCTGGCGCACTTCAAGTGCCCCACCTCGGTGGAACGCCGCGACGCGATCCCCCGCAACCCCACCGGCAAGATCCTCAAGAAGGACCTGCGCGCCCCGTACTGGGAGGGGCAGGACCGCGCCGTCCACTGAGCGCTCATACCTCGGGTGAGGCGCCGCCGCGGTCGGCGGCCCTCACCCCGGGTCAGCGCTCCCCGGCGTCCACCTCGGAGTCGGGGAAGCGGACGACCGCGCCGACGGGCCGGTGGTCGGACGCGCGGACCGGCGTCTCCGGCACGCCGCACGAGATCCCGGCGGCCCCGGACGCGAACAGGTAGTCGGTCTTCTCCAGGGCGGCGCCGCGCCAGTCCTGCTTGGTCTCGGCGCCGGTGCGGGCCGTGCCCGGCCCCTGGTCGCATTCGGCGTACTGGCGGTAGAGGGCGTCGAGGTTGCGGGACTCGGGCTCCTCGGCCAGGTCCCCGCCGATGAGGACGCGTCCCGTCCCGGCGAACTCGGCGAGCCGTCGGCTCTGCCGGGGCCGGTAGTCGCCGCGCGGGTCGTCGTCCCAGCGCGTCGTGCTCAGCCGCGTCGTGCACAGCTTGGCGTGCCAGGCGTCGACCTGCGCGCACAGCGCCACACGGCGCAGCTTGGGCGGCGACGGCAGCTCGGTGACGCGCGCGTCGGTGAGCCGCTCACGCGCCCCGATGGCGACGCCGAGGCGGCCCTGCCCGTTGGCGCAGTCCCGCGGCTTGCCGTCGGCGTCGCGGTACGCCGCGAACTCCCAGCTCCACGACTGGAACGGGGCCGCCTTGCCGAGGGCGGACACCTGCTCGGAGCAGACCTCCTGCAGGAACACCGCGTCCAAGTTCACCTTCCGGCCGCCGACCCGGACCTCCGCCAACTGCTGGGGGATCTCGCGGACCAGCTCGGCGGGGCGGGACCCGAGGGGGCATCCGGGCGCGGCGTCGCCGCAGACGTTCCAGGTCATCGCGGTGACGGTGGCGGCGGGGAGCTCCCGTGCGGCGTCGGCGTGGGCCGGTCCGAGATCCGGGGCTCCCTCGATGGCGGCACCGGCCCCGGCGGTCACCACGACCGCCGCGGCGCCGCACACGGCAAGCAGGGGGATCAGGGCGCGGGGGGCTCGCACTCGTTCTCCAGGTCGGGGAATCGATCAGGGGGGAATGATCACGAATCCCACCACAAAGGGAACCATATCCGCCAGTGATTCGCCCGACCGCCCCCTCGAGAGGGGCCTCCCAACCTCGCCGTCCACCCCGACGGGCCCGGCATGGGCTGGCTTCGTCCGGGGGTACTCGTATGTCTGCGGCTTGTGCAGCGCTGCTCAATCTCGTCGCACCGCCCACGTGCCGCGTCCCGGCGTGGTGACGGCCTGTCCTCGTTGCACGATTTCTTGAACGGCGTGGGCGGCGGTGGCGTGCGCGGCGTCGTATTCGATCGCGAGTGCGCGCACACTGGGCAGGCGTGGCCCGAGTTCTCCGGCCGCGATGCGTCAGGCGATGTCGTCCGCGATCTGCACGTAGATGTGCCGGGGGTCCTGGTCGAAGTCGAGCCGTGCCACCTGGTAAGGCTAGGACGCCTTTGACGCGCTAAACGGGCTGTAACGGGCTGTTCGCACGGGCACGAGGTGACGGTGCCGGCGCCGACCGTGCTGACCGCCCTCACGAACGCCGAAGCCGCACCCCTCGACCACGGCTACGGCGGCGCCCGATTACGAGTCCTTGTGTTCTTCTGGCCGCACGAACACCCCGCGGCCGCGCACTCCGACCACCTCGCCGGCTTCACGGAGGATGGCGAACGCGTCCGTGACGGTTCTCGAGGAGATCCCGAACTCCTCGGCCAGCTCGCGGGCAGTCGGCAGTTTCGAGCCCGGCGGATACTCGCCACTTGCGATTCGCTTCCGCACGACCGCGACGAGCTGATCCCTGAGCGGCTCTATGCCATCCAAGCTGCCCATGTCGTCACTGCTTCCGGTCGTCGTCCGGCCGCCGAGCAATGAAGGCGCCCCGGCCGCGAGTGGTGACGATCAGGCCACGGTGCCGCAGTTCGCGGAGCGCGTCCCCGATGGTGGCGTGGCTGACCTGGTACTCGTCCGCAAGGATGCGGAAGCTCGGTAGCCGCCGTTCCCATTCGCCCGCGGCTATGCGGGTTGCGAGGTCTTCAGTGACCTGCCGCCACAGAGGCTCCGGCCCATCGAGGTCGATTGCCATGGCCAGACCCTAGTTGACTAGGGCGACACAAGCAGGTCAGTCGGCCAGTTGGGCTGACGAAGGATGCGCGTACCCGCCGACGGACGGCGCGGCCGCCACACCTCCACGGCCAGGAGTGCGGGGCACTGGTACCGCCCCGGATGAGGGGTACGTCGGTTGTCCAACTACCCATCGGCTGCGCAGGGCCAAGGCGCGCTAGTCGTCCGTGTCGCCGTCCTTGCCGTCTTCCGTGTCGGCGGGGTCTTCTTCGTTCTCCTTCGGAACCCTCAGCACGTACGTCCCGCGTCCGCCCATGCCGCGCAGAACCCTGCGTTCGCGAAGGATGCGGACCGCTTTCGCGACGGTCCGCGACCCTACGTCGGTCTCCCGCGCGAGTTCCTCCATGGTCGGGATGCGTGACCCGACGGGCCACCGCCCAGACCGAATGCCGTCTTCGATGTACGCGACGACCTGGTCGCGAAGGGGGCGAGGGTCCGTCAGGTCCATGCACACCACGGTATGTACGCTGACCTGGTGCTTCATGGTGTGCATGTTGTTCATGTAGTGCGATCAATGCCAGATGAGCGTAGTGTGCATGGTTGACATATAAAAGCGGCCCCGCCCGGCGTCGCACCGTCGAACGGGGCCTAGAGACGACTGCCTAGGAGTCGCCCCATGGACCAGCAGGGTACCGACCCGACCGCGACCGGGAAGATGCGGTCGAACGCCGGCATTGGCCCGAAGCCCGGCGAATCCGTCCCGTCTTCGCGGTGGGCAGTGCCGTTCCGGACGCTGCTCGACCACACGTACTTGTGGGCTATCGCGCTTCGGCAGGATCGCCCCCTGTCCACCCGCCAGCGGCTGGCCGGGTGCGCCAGCGTCGTCTACGCGGACACCTACGACGCGCTGATGGAACTCACCATTCAGCACGACCGGTTGGCGGAACTGGTCGCGGCCTTCCCATCCGCGGAGATGGAGACAGCATCCGAGCCGCCGCGGAACACCGGCCGGGAGGAGGGGGGCGCGTGATGGCCGTCCTCGTCGTCTCCCTGCTGGCCGCTATCACCGTCGCACTGTTCACCTGCGCGGGCGTGGCCGCGAGCGCGCAGCGGCGGCCGCGCTATGTGGGGCGACATCGCGCCCCGTTCTAGGCGTCCGCGCGGGCGACCGGGACGCTCCCCTGATCCGACAACAACCACTGCGCACCGCGCCCGCGCGGGCTGAGGCCCCCGGCATCCCCTCAGGGTGTCGGGGGCCGACCCCCGTGAAACGCATGCCGGCGGGTCCCTTGACGGAACCCGCCGGTGCGCGAACGACGTCCCTACTCGTCCACCAGCGCGATGACGGTGCCGGCGCCGACCGTGCGGCCGCCCTCGCGGATGGCGAAGCCGAGGCCCTCGGCCAGGGCGACCGGCTTGCCGAGCTCGACCGCCATCTCCACGGTGTCGCCCGGCATCGCCATGGCGCCCTCGCCGCCGAGGTCCACGCCGCCCACCACGTCGGTGGTGCGGAAGTGGAACTGCGGCCGGTAGCCGTGGCAGAACGGCCTGCTGCGTCCGCCCTCCTCCGCGGTCAGCACCCGCACCCGGGCGCGGAACCGCGTGTGCGGGCGGATCGCCCCCGGCGCGCTGACCACCTGGCCGCGCCGGACCTGGTCCCGCTTGACACCGCGCAGCAGCATCGCGGTGTTGTCCCCGGCCTGGGCGTAGCTCATCGCCCGCCCGAACGTCTCCAGGCCGGTGGCGACGGTGGCGATCGTGTCCCCGAAGCCGACGATCTCCACGGGGTCGCCGACCCGGATCGAGCCCTGCGCCACCACCCCGGTCACGACGGTGCCGCGGCCGGTGATGGTCAGCACGTTCTCCACCGGCATGAGGAACGGCCGGTCGACCGCCCGCTCCGGGACGGGCACGTACGCGTCGATCGCGTCGAGCAGGTCCACGATGCGGGCCGTCCAGTACGGGTCGCCCTCCAGCGCCCGCAGCCCGGACACCCGGACCACCGGCACCTCGTCGCCGGGGAACCCGTACTCGGTGAGCAGCTCGCGGACCTCCAGCTCGACCAGGTCGAGCAGCTCGGGGTCGTCGACCGCGTCGGCCTTGTTGAGCGCCACCACCACGTGCCGCACGCCCACCTGGCGGGCCAGCACGACGTGCTCGCGGGTCTGCGGCATCGCGCCGTCCTGCGCCGAGACCACCAGCACCGCCCCGTCGACCTGCGCCGCACCGGTGATCATGTTCTTGATGTAGTCGGCGTGACCAGGCAGGTCGATGTGGGCGTAATGCCGGGTGGCGGTCTCGTACTGGACGTGGGCGATGTTGATGGTGATGCCGCGCTCGCGCTCCTCGGGGGCGCGGTCGATGCGCTCGAACGGGACGGCCGCGGCGAGCCCGCGCTCGGCCAGCACCTTGGTGATGGCCGCGGTCAGCGTGGTCTTGCCGTGGTCGACATGACCCATCGTGCCGATGTTCAGATGCGGCTTCGTCCGTTCGTACAGCGGCTTGGCCATGAGGCTGCGTCCTCACTTCGATCGGATCGGTCGTGAGAACCGCACGGGCGCTCCGGGCGCGCGTCCCCCGCGCGGGTGCGCCGGGTGCGCGTCCGTCGGGCGGCCCGTGGTCTGCGACAACCCCCCTCCGCTGGTTCTCCTGGAGGCGGGGCGGAGGAGGGTCAGCCTCGGACGCCGCCAAGAGCGTCCGCTGCCGCTGCCTGGAAGGCAGCCGACGTCGCGCTCAGCAGATCGGCCTCTGCGAGCGTGCGGGCGTCGGCTGCGGTGAACATGCGTCGAGCGTACGAACCGCCTCCCGGCGGTGTCGATCGGTTTTCCGTCCGCTCAGGAAGGGCTGCGGGGTGCCGTCCGGTCGTCGGCGGCGCGTGTTGCGCGGCCGGGACGGCGGCCGCGGGCGGGGGCGCGGAGCAGCAGGACGCCGAGGGCGGCGCCGATGAACTGGCAGGCGGCGATGGCCAGCACCAGGCCGATCGCGCCCAGGCGGTCGGCGAGGACGCCGGTCAGCGCGGCGCCCACGGCGAAGGCGCCGATCTTCAGGCTGCCGCCGGTCGTGTTGACCTGCCCCAGCCGGTCCGGCGGCGACTCGCGCTGCCGCAGCAGGAGCGTCGCCGCGAACACGGGCCCCTCGCAGAGCCCGGCGGCCAGGAAGCACAGCATGGCCCACGGCAGCGAGGGCGCCGCCGCGAGCGCGGCCAGCGTGCCGCCGAAGGCCACCAGGCCCGCCACCGTCACCCACTCGGCGTGCCGGGCGCGCAGCCAGCGGGCGGACGCCAGGGACCCGGCCAGCGAGCCCACCGCGCAGGCCACCATCAACTGGCCGCCCGCGCTCGGCGCGGCGTCCAGGCGCTCGGCCAGCAGCACGGCCGTCACGGCGATGCCGCCCCAGCCCAGCCACGCCAGCGACGTCGCCACGGTGAGCGCGCGCAGCACCCGGTTCGCCACCAGGACCGACAGCCCGCCGATCACCGCGTCGGCCGCCGCCGCCACGCCGTTCTTCCCGCCGTTCTTCCCGGACCCTCCCGGCGACGGACGCTCGGCGACACCCGCCCGCTCCGCTGGCGCCGGGCCGTCGCCTCCGTCTGGCCGCGCGGCGGCCTCGCCCGCGCCGTCCTGAGCGGCGTCCGCCGCCGACAGGACGGTCGACCGGCCGTCCTCCGGGGCCCCGCCGGGGATGGGAAGCAGGGGCAGGACGAGCAGGGCGGCGAACGCGCTGGCCATGACGGCGAGGCCCGCGTACGTTCCGGTCGTCGTGGAGGCCAGGACGGCGGCCAGGCCGGGGCCGGCGATGGCCGCGACGTTGTAGCTCGACGCCTCCAGCCCGTACGCGCGCGGCAGCCGCTCGGCCGGGACGTACCGCGGCAGCAGGCTCGTCAGCGCGACGACGACGGGTTCGGTCACCCCGATCACGGCGGCGACGGTCAGCGCGAGCGCCAGCGGCGAGCGCCCCGCCATGGCCAGCAGCGCCGCGGCGGCGGCCGCGTAGCACGCCGCCAGCGCCATCACGACGGGGCGGGGACGGCGGGCCCGGTCGAGCGCGTGCCCGATCAGCGGTCCGCTCAGCACGTACGGGAGCGTCGCGGCGGTCTGGAGGAAACCCGCGGTGGCGGCGTGCCCGGTGCGGGCCTCGACCGTCAGCACCAGCGCGGTGGCCATCCCCTCCGCCGAGATCCGCAGCAGCGTGGCCGCCGTCAGATGCCAGGTGAGGGCCCCGCGTGCGCGCACGCTCGTGATCGTCGCACACCTCCCGGCCGCCCGGTAGGCGCGGATCCCCGGCTTAGACTGCCGGTGTGGCCGACACGACCGGACATCACCGGGTCACCAGCGAGGTGGGACGGCTGCGGACCGTCCTGCTGCACCGCCCGGGAGCCGAGCTCAAGCGCCTGACTCCTCGCAACAGCGACAAGCTGCTGTTCGACGGCATCCCCTGGGTGGGCCGCGCCCAGGAGGAGCACGACGCGTTCGCCCAGGCGCTGCGCGACCGGGGCGTCGAAGTGCTGTACCTCACCGAGCTGCTGCAGGACGTCCTGGAGTACGAGACGGCGCGCGAGGAGGCCATCAACGGGGTGCTGGACGACCCCCGCCTCGGCGACCAGCTGCGCCGCGTCGTCGCCGGCTGCCTGCGCGACCAGGACCCGGAGATCCTCGCGCACACGCTGATCGCCGGGCTGGCGCACGAGGAGCTGAAGACCGGCCACGGCCTGGTCTACCGGATGATGGACCGGCACGACTTCGTCATCGACCCGCTGCCCAACCTGCTGTTCACCCGCGACAACAGCACCTGGATCGGCGACCGGGTGGCGGTGACGAGCCTGGCCATGCCCGCCCGGCACCGCGAGTCGGCGCTCATCGGCCTGGTCTACGCGCACCATCCGCGGTTCGCCGGGGTGGAGCGCGTGTACGACCCGTCGCTGGAGCACGTGGAGGGCGGCGACGTCCTGCTGCTGGCCCCCGGCGTGATCGCGGTGGGCACCGGGGAGCGCACCACGCCCGCCGGGGTGGAGCGGCTGGCCCGCCAGGTCTTCGCCGCCGGGCTGGCGCACACCGTGCTGGCCGTTCCGATCGCGCAGGAGCGCGCCACGATGCACCTGGACACGGTGTGCACGATGGTGGACGTCGACACGGTGGTGATGTATCCGCCGATGGCGGACTCGATGACCGCGTTCACCGTGACGTCCGAGGACGGCGACCTGCGCGTGTCCGAGCCCCGCCCGTTCCTGGAGGCCGCCGCCGAGGCGATGGGCCTGGACCGGCTGAAGGTCATCGACACCGGTCTGGACCCGGTCACCGCCGAGCGCGAGCAGTGGGACGACGGCAACAACACCCTGGCGATCGCCCCGCGGGTGGCGGTGGCGTACGAACGCAACATCGAGACGAACGCGCGGCTGGAGGCGGCGGGCGTCGAGGTGATCCGGATCAGCGGCAGCGAGCTCGGCAGCGGCCGCGGCGGCCCCCGCTGCATGTCCTGCCCGCTGCTGCGGGACGCCCCGCCGAGCTGACCTCGGGCGTCGCCCTTCGGCGCGCGCGGGCCGTGGAGGGCTCGGGCGGTGCCGACGGGGACAAGGCAGCGCCCGAGCTTGCCGAGGACCCTACCAGTGCGGTGACCGGACGGTCAGGCGGGGTGGACCCGCGGCTGGGCGGACGGCGCGCGGTGGCCGTTGACCAGGCCGTTCGCCGAGGCCTCGGCCTCGTCGGCCGGGTCGAAGCCGGAGATCAGCGTGTGCCCGTCGCTCCGGTCGCGCAGGGACGCGCCGCCGGCGGCCTCCTTCGGCGTGACCAGGACGGCCCACACGGTCGTGACGCCGTCCTCATGCCGGACGCCCCAGCCCGCCGACAGCGCCTCGACGATGCCGAGGCCGCGCCCGCCGAGCGAGGACAGGGTGCCCGGGCCGCGCCGGGGCTCGGTCATGGCGCCGCCGTCGCTGACCGCCACTTCCAGCCGTTCCCCGTGGTGCGTCCAGGTGACCCGGATGCGTCCGCACGGCAGCGGCCTGGCGTGCCGGAGCGCGTTGCTCAACAGCTCGCTGAGGATGACGCTCGCGTCGTCCACGACGGACTCGAACACCCCGGAGGCGAGCAGCTCGGAGCTGAGGCGCCTGCGCGCCACGGCGACGCTGGACGGCGCATGCGGCAGCATGACGACGCTCGACGCCCTCACCTCCCCGGTCGACGCTCCCCCGAGTACCGATCATCCTCGCCGGTACGGACCGAAATGCCCCGATGATATTGACCAGAAACCCGGGCGAATCACCCGCCACCCCCACAACGAGCGAGGGATGCTCTGGTCACGCATCCGGGACCATCTGAGGATCTATCCACCGAACGGGCGATTACTCCTCCGGCAAGCGTTTCGTCCGTCACACTGCTGGAACGCACACCTTTTCACCAGTGCATCGGCAATCACGACAGTCACGGCATCCGTCCGGATCCGGTCAGCCTCCGCCCCGGTATCCGGTCAGTCCCCGTCGCCGTCCGCCCGGTTCAGCACGAGCCGCATGCAGGTGCCGCGGCCGCCGGGCCCCGGCTGGGCGGTCACCTGGCCGCCCTGGGCCTCGATCAGCCGTTTGACGATGTAGAGGCCGAGGCCGACGCCGCCGAACCGGCGGCGGTCGCCGGTCTCGCCCTGGACGAACCGTTCGAAGACCCGCTCGAGGTCGCCGGGGGCGATGCCGATGCCCTCGTCCTCGACCGTGACGACGACCGTCCCGCCCTCCGGCCAGGCCCGGACGGTGACCGTGCCGCCGTCCGGGGAGTACTTCATCGCGTTCTCCAGCAGCTGCCCGAGGACGACGTCGGTGGCCAGCGCGTCGCCCCGCGCGGGCGGCAGGTCCGGGGCCACCTCGAGCCGCACCGGGTGCGCGTCCGACAGCGACCGGAACCCGGCGACCACGCCCTCCAGCACGCGGGACAGGTCGAACGTCTCGATCGTCACCGCCAGCTCGTCGCGTCCGGCCCGCGACCCCAGCAGCAGGTGCTCGACGAGGCGGCCGAGCGACTGGGCCCGTTCGGCGATCGTCGCGACCGCGGCCCGGCGGTCGGCGTCGGCCAGCTCGTCCCACCGGTTGACCAGCGTGCTCGCGAACCCCTGCACCACCGTGATCGGGGTGCGCAGCTCGTGGCTCGTGGTGGCCAGGAACAGGTCCTTGGCCTCCTCCAGCGCCTTGGCCTCGGTGACGTCGCGGAAGTCGACCACGACCTCGCCGGTCTCCTCGATCTCCGCGGCGAGCACGTTCAGCCAGACGCCCGACGGCAGCGGGAACGTCGTCTTCTCGCCGGGAGCGGGCGCCTCGAACGGCAGCGGCCGCCCGATCGCCTCGTGCGGCGGCACGCCGGTGAGGGCGTGCGCGGCCGGGTTCCACTGCCGGACGACGCCGTCGCGGTCGAGCACCGCGATGCCGTCCGCGCTGGAGTCGATCACGGCGCGTTCGTGGGCGCGCTGCCGGACGACCTCGGCGTAGGCCACGGCGTTGCCGACCGCGACCCCGGCGTGCCCGGCGAGCAGCTCCAGCAGCTCCAGCTCGGTGTGCCCGACGCGGCGGCCGGAGAACAGCGCGTACAGCGCCCCGTACGGCTCGTTCTGCAGGAACGACAGGCCCAGCGCGATCGTGTGCAGCCCCGGCAGCTCCGACCAGATCAGGTCGCCGAGCCGCCGCTCCCCGCCCGCCAGCATCACGGTCTTGCCCGAGCGCAGCAGCTCCCCGACGAGGCTGGAGCGCAGGTCGGCGGTCGTGCCGCGCAGGTGCTCGGGCAGCCCCCGGACGGTGACCAGCCGCAGCCGGTCGTCCTCGATCCGCACGAAGCCGCCCGCGTCCGCGCCGGTCAGCTCGATCAGCGCGGCGGTGATCCGGTCCAGCACGGTGCCGAGCTCGAGCTCGGCGTTCAGGTCGGCCACGATGTCGTTGAGCCGCCGCACCAGCCGGGCCCGCTCGGCCATGTGGTGCTGGGCGACGTCCTCCTCCTCGACCGGGTGGTACACCCCGACCCAGCCGAGCAGCCGGCCGTCGCGGTCCTGCAGGACGCTGGTGTCGATGCGCACGTCGATGAGCCGGCCGTCGCGGTGGAACCGGCGGGTGGCGATGGTGATCTGCCCGGTGTCGGCGCCGTCCGGGCCGCCGGCGCGGCGGGTGAGCAGCCGCTCCTGGACGGCGTTGTGCTCGGCCTTCAGCTCGTCCGGCACGATCGGCGCGACGCGGCCCAGCACCTCCTCGGCGGTCCAGCCGAACATGCGCTCGGCCGCCGGGTTCCACACGGTGACGCGCTGCCGGTCGTCGACGGCCACGATCGCGTCGGCCGCGCACTCGACGACGGCGCGGGCGATCGGGCCGTGGACGTCATGCTGCACGTCTGTCATCGTGCCACCCGACTTCGCCCCGACGAGAGCCAACGACTTGCGAAAGGTTCTCACGTCGCGGCGCCGTCCGCCGGAAGAAACACGCCAATGGCGCGACCGCTCTGGGCCGGCGGCGGAACGGAGCGATCCAAGCGGCCGAAGCGTAAAAATTTCGCCAAATCAGGACACCGTCGCGGCGCATCGGGCGCGACGATGCGGGCCCGGCGGCGCGTCACGGCCGGGCGGCTGCGGCCGGGTCAGGCCACGTAGGCGGGACCGTCGCCCTCGGCGCGGATGGGCCGTCCGACCTCCACCCAGCGCTTCATGCCCCCGTCGACGTTCTTGGCCAGCCAGCCGG
Source organism: Actinomadura rubrobrunea NBRC 15275 (assembly GCF_001552235.1). NCBI lineage: Bacteria > Bacillati > Actinomycetota > Actinomycetes > Streptosporangiales > Thermomonosporaceae > Actinomadura > Actinomadura viridilutea. The sequence continues at coordinate 16,329 of NZ_BCQU01000068.1, forward strand.
CGTTGTTGAGGGCGATGGTCACCTGCGCCGAGCGCATGCCGGACCGGCAGATGACGTAGACGTCCCGGTCGCGCGGCACCTCGGCCGCGCGGTCGCTGAGCTCGCCCATCGGGATGTGCACCGCCTGGGGCGCGTGGCCCGCGTCCCACTCGTCCTGTTCCCGGACGTCCAGCAGGTAGGCGTCCTGCGGCACGTCCGCGGCGTCGACGGCAGGAACGTCTTCCCCGAAAATCATCACACCCCCATGGAACCGTGCGGACCCCTGTTACGTCGAATCACGCATGCGGTACCGGAGGCTCCTTTTCACGACGCCGGCGCTCGCGGCGCTCCTCGCGCTGCCGGCCTGCGGCTCCGAACAGGCCGCAGGCCCGAGCGACTCGGCCACCACGTCCGTCCAACCGACCCGCTCCCCGGCCGACCGGCTGACCGTCGAGGTCCGCGCGTCCGCCAACGCCACGCCCACGACCTGGACGCTGACCTGCGGCCCCGCCGGGGGCGACCACCCGAAGGCCGCCAAGGCCTGCGAGGCCCTCGGCAAGGCCGAGGATCCCTTCAAGCCGGTCCCCAAGGACCAGATCTGCACGGAGATCTACGGCGGCCCCCAGGTGGCCACCGTCAAGGGGACCTGGCGCGGCCGCCAGGTCGACGCCGGGTTCAATCGTAAGAACGGCTGCGAGATGCACCGCTGGGACCAGGTGGAGCCCCTGTTCGGCGACACCGTCAAGCGCGACTGACGAGTCCTCCCCGTTCGCACTCGTCGTCGCGTGCTGCGGGCGGCCGGAAGAGCCGCCCGCAGCACCTGCCCGTCTGCCGCGACACATGACGGCAGCCGAGCACAACACGGCACACGCCGGCTCAGGCGCGGGTGTGTTGACACGCGTCCGCGCGTCCGAACACGCCTTCAATTAGCCACGTCTCCAGCGGCACGACCAGTTGGCAGCCAGAGGCACGGACCTGATCAGCGATCCGTTCACACCCTCGACCAGCACGTCTTTCACGTCGAGGGCGGCCGTTCGCAGTGGCAGCGCCGCCGACGCACCGCGTCCGAGGGCTACGGACGGCGCGGTTGTCGTGGGACGGGTGCTCCCGAGGGCCATGTGAGCACGCGGTCGGTGAGCTCACCCGAGTACGCCGGCCTGCACACCGTCATCCGTGACAGACGCAGGCATGACCGCGACGTCACACAGCGTCTAACGGCAGCTGAGCTGCTCTGAGCACCGCGAGCGCGGGGGCGTCGGCGCCGGGCGGCGCGGTGGGCGTGGGACGAGTGGTCCCTCGGGTCATTTGAGCAGGCGGGACAGGCGGCGGTCGGCGAGGGGTTTGCCGCCGGTCTGGCAGGTGGGGCAGTACTGGAGGGAGGAGTCGGCGAAGGACACCTCCCGGATGGTGTCGCCGCAGACCGGGCACGCCTCGCCGGTGCGGCCGTGCACGCGCAGGCCGGTCTTCTTCTCGCTCTTGAGGTCCTGGGCGGCCCGTCCGGTGGAGCGGGCCACGGCGTCGCGCAGGGTCGTGACGATCGCCTCGTGCAGGCCCGCGACCTCCTCGTCGGTCAACTTGTCAGCGATCTTGAAGGGGGACATCCGGGCGGCGTGCAGCACCTCGTCGGAGTAGGCGTTGCCGATCCCGGCGATGATCTGCTGGTCGCGCAGCAGGCCCTTGATCTGCGTGCGGCGGCCCGCGACGATGCCGCGCAGCGCCTCGACGGTGAACGCCTCGTCCAGCGGGTCCGGGCCGAGCGTCGCGATCCCGGGCACTTCGGCCGGGTCGCGGACGAGGTAGACGGCCAGCCCCTTCTTGGTGCCCGCCTCGGTGAGGTCGAAGCCGGACCCGTCGTCCAGGTGCACCCGCACGGCCAGGGGGTTCTTGCCGCCGGGGCGGGCGGGCCGAGTGGGGAGCTCCTCCCGCCGGCGCAGCCAGCCGGCCCGGGCGAGATGGACGACCAGGTGCAGGCCGTCGACGTCGATGTCGAGGAATTTGCCGTGCCTGGTGACGTCGGTGACGGTGAGCCCGGCGAGCGCCGTGATCGGCGGGTCGTAGGTCTTGAGGGCGGAGATCGCGAGAACATCGACCCGGGCGACGGCGTGGCCGACGGCGTGCTCGCGCAGGAAGACGGCGAGGGCCTCGACCTCTGGCAGTTCGGGCATGCCCCACAGTATCCGAGGCGCCACCGGGCGACTGTCCACAGCCCTGTGGAAACCTGTGGACGGCCCTGTGCACAACCGTGAATCGGCCCGCGTCCCAGGGGGTTTGCGATCGGAAGACCACGGCAAACAAGATCATTTGCCTTCGCACCCCCTTGCGGACGCCGTCCACGGGCCTGTGGATAACCTGGCCTCGCGGCCCCGTCCGCGGCACGGTCCGCAGCGCGCCGTGCCGCGAATCACCCGATCCGCCGCAATAACCCCTAGGGGGTAGGGGTTGCAAGCGTCATGCCGATGTGACAGCATGGCCCCATCGAGATACCCCTAGGGGGTAATTGTCCTGGAACGAAGGGATTCGGCGATGAGCACCGCCGCGTACACCGCCACCTACACCGTCACGGGTATGACCTGCGGGCACTGCGTCAGCTCCGTCAAGGAGGAGGTCGGCCAGATCGAGGGCGTGACCGCGGTGGATGTGGACCTGGCCAGCGGCCGGGTCACGGTCACCGGCGAGAGCCCGATCGACGACGCCAAGGTCCGGGCGGCCGTGGAAGAAGCCGGATACGAGGTGACCGCCTGACCCGGCCGTCCCCGCCCCCCCGGCCCGGCGGACGGGCGCGCTCCGACGGGCCGGCCGGCGGAGGACGACCGCGTGCAGGCGGGCGCCGACGCGACGAGAGAACGAGCGGCACACCATGAACACTGCGATCAAAATGGGGGCGTTCGCCCTGGGCCTGGCGGCCGTCTTCGCCGCCGGGGCGGGGGTCGGCGTGGCCGTCGGCCCGATCGGCGACGACAAGACGAACACGGCCGAGAAGGCGGGCCACGACCATGCGTCCGGGCACGGCGCCGCCTCCGGGCACGGCGGGGCCGCCTCGCACGTCCCGGTGGGGCTCCAGGTCTCCCAGGACGGCTACACGCTCACCCCGGAGACCACGATCATCAGACCGGGCACGAAGACCGACTTCCGGTTCTCGGTCACCGGGCCGGACGGCAAGCCCGTCACCCGTTTCGAGACCCTGCACGGCAAGCCCCTCCACCTGATCGTGGCGCGGCGGGACCTGTCGGGCTTCCAGCACCTGCACCCGTCCGAGGCGGGCGGCGGCGTGTGGACGGTCCCGCTGACCCTGCCCGAGCCGGGGGCGTACCGGTTCTTCACCGACTTCAAGCCCGCCGGGGCGGCGGAGCAGCTCACGCTGGGCACGGACGTCCTGGCACCCGGGCGCTTCGAGCCTCGCGCGGTGCCGCGGCCCGAGCAGGTCACCCGCGTGGACGGCTACGAGGTGAAGCTGACCGGCGCCCTGGTTCCGGGACGGACGAGCAGGCTGACCCTGTCGGTGAGCAAGGACGGGCGGCCGGTGACCGACCTGGAGCCCTACCTGGAGGCGTACGGGCACCTGGTCGCGCTGCGCGACCGCGACCTGGCGTACCTGCACGTCCACCCGGCCGGCACGCCCGGCGACGGCCGCACCAGGCCGGGCCCGGACGTGACGTTCGAGGTGCAGGCGCCGAGCCCCGGAACATACCGCCTCTACATGGACTTCCAACATGGGGGCAAGGTCCGCACTGCCGAGTTCACGGCGGTGGCGGGGCACGCGGCCGCAGCCGCGGCGCCGTCCGCTCCGGCCGGGGAGGCCGGCCACGGCGGCCATGACGACCACGGCGGCCAGAGCGGCCACGGTCACGCGCATTAGTCATCCCGCACGGCGATCGACGAGAAGGAGGCGGCCATGGGCACGGGCGACGCGTCCGAGCGGATCGAGCTGGAGATCGGCGGGATGACCTGCGCGTCCTGCGCCGCCCGCATCGAACGCAAGCTGAACAAGCTCGACGGTGTGACCGCGACGGTCAACTTCGCCACCGAGAAGGCCACGGTGCAGGCGCCCCCGGGCGTCGCCCCTGAGGAGCTGATCGCGGTGGTGGAGAAGGCCGGGTACACCGCGACGCTGCCCCGGCCGCCGCGGGACGACGCGTCCGGGGAGCCCGCGGACGACGACGCCGAGCGGGAGCTGCGGCCGCTGCGGCAACGGCTGATCACGTCGCTGGTGCTGGCGGCCCCGGTGGTCGCGATGGCGATGGTCCCGGCGCTGCAGTTCACGTACTGGCAGTGGATCTCGCTGACGCTGGCCGCGCCCGTCGTCGTGTACGGCGGCTGGCCCTTCCACCGGGCGGCCTGGACGAACCTGCGGCACGGCACGGCCACCATGGACACCCTGGTGTCGCTCGGCACCCTCGCCGCGTTCGGCTGGTCGCTGTGGGCGCTGCTGTTCGGGTCGGCCGGGGAGCCGGGCATGCGGCACGGCTTCGAGCTCACCATGACCCGCTCGGACGGGATGGCCGACATCTACCTGGAGGCAGCCGCCGGGGTGACCGCGTTCCTGCTGGCCGGACGGTACTTCGAGGCGCGGTCCAAGCGGCGGGCGGGCGCGGCGCTGCGCGCGCTGCTGGAGATGGGCGCCAAGGACGTCGCGGTCCTGCGCGAGAACGGCCGCGAGGAGCGCATCCCCATCGACCGGCTCGCGGTGGGGGACGTGTTCGTCGTCCGCCCCGGCGAGAAGATCGCCACGGACGGGGTGGTCGAGGAGGGCTCCTCGGCCGTGGACGCCTCGATGCTCACCGGCGAGTCGGTGCCGGTCGAGGTCGGCCCGGGCGACGCGGTGGTCGGCGCGACCGTCAACGCGGGCGGCCGGCTGGTGGTGCGGGCCACCCGGGTCGGCGCCGACACGCAGCTGGCCCAGATGGCCCGGCTGGTGGAGGAGGCGCAGACCGGCAAGGCCGCCGTGCAGCGGCTGGCCGACCGGATCTCCGCGGTGTTCGTCCCGATCGTGATCGCGCTGGCCGTGGCCACGCTGGGCTTCTGGCTGGGCGCGGGCGCGGGGGCGGCGTCCGCCTTCACCGCCGCGGTCGCGGTGCTGATCATCGCCTGCCCGTGCGCGCTGGGCCTGGCCACCCCGACCGCGCTGATGGTCGGCACGGGACGCGGCGCCCAGCTCGGCATCCTGATCAAGGGGCCGGAGGTGCTGGAGTCCACCCGGCGCATCGACACGGTCGTGCTGGACAAGACCGGCACCGTCACCACCGGCGTGATGGCGCTGGTCGACGTCCACCCCGCCGACGGCGTCGACGCCGACGAGGCGCTGCGGCTGGCGGGCGCGCTGGAGAGCGCCTCCGAGCACCCCATCGCCCGCGCGATCGCCGCCGCCGCGGCCGACCGCGTCGGCCCCCTGCCGCCGGTGGAGGACTTCGCCGCCCTCGAGGGGACGGGCGTGCAGGGGCTGGTGGACGGGCACGCCGTGCTGGTCGGACGGCCGCGGCTGCTCGCCGAGTGGTCCCAGCACCTCACGCCCGAGCTGGAGAAGGCGATGGCGGAGGCCCGGGAGCGCGGGCGCACCGCGGTGGCGGTCGGCTGGGACGGTCGGGCCCGCGCGGTCATCGCGGTGGCCGACCAGGTCAAGCCGACCTCGGCCGAGGCGGTGGCCCGGCTGCGCGCGCTGGGGCTGCGTCCCGTGCTGCTGACCGGCGACGACGAGACCGTCGCCCGGGCGGTGGCCGAGCAGGTGGGCATCGACCCGGAGCGCGACGGGGTCATCGCCGGAGTGATGCCCGCCGAGAAGGTCGCCGTCGTCAAGCGGCTGCAGGCCGAGGGCCGGACGGTCGCCATGGTCGGGGACGGGGTGAACGACGCGGCCGCGCTGGCCCAGGCCGACCTCGGCCTGGCGATGGGCACCGGCACCGACGTGGCGATCGAGGCGTCCGACCTGACGCTGGTGCGGGGCGACCTGCGCGCCGCCGCCGACGCCATCGCCCTGTCGCGGCGGACGCTGCGCACGATCAAGGGCAACCTGTTCTGGGCGTTCGCCTACAACGTGGCCGCGCTGCCGCTGGCCGCCGCCGGGCTGCTCACCCCGATGATCGCCGGCGCGGCCATGGCGTTCTCCTCGGTGTTCGTGGTCACCAACAGCCTGCGGCTGCGCCGCTTCCAGCCGGTCGGCGGCGCGCCGGCGCCGGTCGGCGGGACGGCGCGCCCCGCCGCCCCGGCGCAGGTCCCGGCCGAACGCTGAGCCGCGGCGGGGACCACCGCGAAGGACCACGGCCCTCGGGGGCGTCGTGGTCCTTCGCGTTGTCGGGCGCAGCGCTCACCGGCGTTGCCGCGGGACGATCGGCCCGGCCGGAAGGACCTTCCCCCGCAGGCCGTGGCAGGCCGGGCAGGCCGGGTCGATCCAGGGCGGCTGCGCGGCCACACCGTCCAGGCGCCAGGCGACCGCGGCGCCGCCGTGCCCGCCCGCGTCAGCCGGGCGTCGGGGACTGGGAGGCGTGGGCGCGGAGGGCGGCGACGAGGGGGCCGACGCGGGCGTCGTCCGCGGCGGCGTCGAGGGCCCTGCGCAGGGTCTCGTCGTAGATGGGGGCGATCTTCTGCTGGAGGGCGCGCCCCTCGTCGGTGATCACGGTGTAGACGCCGCGGCGGTCTTTGAGGCACACGTCGCGGCGGGTGAGGCCCGCGGCCTCCAGGCGGGCGACCAGGCGGCTGACCGAGCTCTGGTTGAGCCCGATGAGGTCGGCGAGCTCCTGCATGCGCAGCTCGCCCTCGGGCGCGCACACCAGCCGGCACAGGGCGCGGTACTCCGACAGCCCGACGCCGTGCGGGAGCAGCGCCTTGGCCAGCTCCTGCTCCACCCGTCCGTACAGGCCGACCACCTGCTCCCAGACTGTGCGGTCCGCGCCGTCCACCGTCGCCTCCTCGCCGTTGACACCAGAGTACATGGCCGTGCAATATCTGCATGCGCATACAACATTTGTAGGTACATGCAACTGGGGGGAGCCCGATGACCGCCAGCCCGCTGCTGCGCCCGTTCGACGACGGCCGCCTGCGCCTGCCGAACCGCATCGTGATGGCGCCCATGACGCGCGGGCGGGCCGACGACGAGACCGCCGTCCCGCACCCGCTGACCAAGGAGTACTACGCCCAGCGCGCCGGAGCCGGCCTGATCGTGTCCGAGGGGCTGTGGCCGGACCCGCTCGGCAAGGGCGGCCCGGGCATCCCCGGCCTGGTGACCGACGCGCACGTGGCGGGATGGCGGGAGGTCACCGACGCGGTGCACGCCGCGGGCGGACGGATCTTCGCGCAGCTGTGGCACGTCGGCCGGATGACGCACCCCGTGACGCTGCCGGACGGCGAGCAGCCCGTCGCGCCCTCCGCCGTGCGGATCGAGAACCAGCGGATCTTCACCAAGAAGGGCCTGCTCGACCACGTCACGCCGCGGGCGATGACCACGGCGGAGGTCGAGGCCCTGGTCGCCGCGTTCGCAGCCGAAGCGCGCAACGCGATCCGCGCCGGATTCGACGGGGTGGAGGTGCACGGCGCGAACGGCTACCTCATCCAGCAGTTCCTCGCCGAGAACACCAACCGCCGCACCGACCGGTACGGCGGGTCGCTCACGGGACGCCTGCGGTTCGCCGTCGAGGTCGTGCGGGCCGTGGCCGCCGAGATCGGACCCGACCGGGTCGGGCTGCGCATCTCCCCCGACAACCCGGAGAACGAGATCGCCGAGGAGGACCCGCGGCGCACCTACCGGGCGCTGGTCGACGCGCTGAACCCGCTGGGACTGGCGTACCTGCACGTCATCGAACGCGGCGACTACCCGGCCCTGGCCGATCTGCGGCCGCGCTGGCAGGGCACGCTCATCGGCAACTTCAACGGCCCCGAGCCGACCACGCGGGAGGCGGGGGAGAGGGTGCTGAACGCGGGCCTGGCCGACCTGTTCTCGTACGGGCGGCTGTTCATCGCCAACCCCGACCTGCCGGCCCGCTTCGCAGCGGACGCGCCGCTCGCCGAGTACCGGGAAGACCTCGTCTACGGGGGAGACGCCGAAGGCTACGTCGACTACCCCGCCATGACGACCGTCTCCGCCGGGTGACCGCCCTCTACGAGACGCCGCCTCCCGGGTCACTTCGGGGGGCGGCGCTACCGGCTTTGTCCGCAGTGCTCTGGCCTTCAGGCCGGGGAGCACGTCAAGGAACGTCCCAGAACGCCAGCTCGTGGCGCATGCCTTCGAGGAACAGGCGCTCGGCCCGGCCCGGGTCCGGAGCCGCCTCGTCGATCATTTCGCCGATGCGCCGGGCGAGGGCGGCGAACGCGGGGTCGGCGTAGGTGTCGACCCAGCGGCGGTAACGGGGATCGCTCGGGGGGTTCTCGGCCAGGCGGGCGCCGAGCGTCGAGTACCCCCACATGCAGGGGTAGAGCGCGGCCAGGCCCTCGGCGTACGAGGCGGCGCTGTCCAGCAGGAACTTCGTGTACGCCGCGCAGGCCGGGCCCTTGGTCGCGCCCTCCAGGTCGGCGCCGAACGGTTCGGCCAGCGACCGGTGCAGGGACAGTTCCTCGTGGAACGTCGAGTGCGCCAGGTCCACCAGGTCGCCCAGGTGCCCGGACGGCGCCTGCCAGGCCAGCCGGCAGAACACCCGCACGTAGTCGAGCAGGAACAGGTAGTCCTGCTCCAGCCAGGAGCGGAACACCGCCTCGTCCAGGTCCCCGCGGGCGATGCCCGCCACCGTGGGATGGGCGAGCTGCTCCTCGACGAGGGGACGGCCGAGTTCCTCCAGATGTGCCGCGACGCTCATGCCGTCAGTCTCCCACCGCGCACGGCCGAGACGGCCCTCAGGATTCCTCCCCGACCCCCTATTTGTAGTGGCCGCTACAGATATGGGTTTAGAGTTCTGTATCGAGCACTACATAAATGTCGGGAGGAGCAGATGAGCACGTTCGCGCGCACGGTCCGCGGCACCGGCGGCCCCGGTGTGGCGCTCGCCCACGGCGCAGGCGGCGGCGTCGAGCCCAACTTCGGCCCGATCCTGGACGGCCTGGCCGAGGGCCGCACCGTCGTCGGGGTCGACTACCCGGGCGCCGGCGCGACGCCGCGGTCCGCCGTCCCGCTCACCCTCGACGGACTCGCCGACGAGCTGGTCGGCGCGGCCGTGGACGAGGGCCTGGACGCGTTCTCGATCGTCGGCTACTCGCTCGGCGGTCCCGTGGCCGTGCGCGCCGCCACCCGCCATCCCGACCGGGTCAGGGCGCTCGTGCTGACCGCGACGTTCGCCCGTCCCGACAACCACCTGCGCCTGGTCGCCGACCTGTGGTCGCACCTGCTCGACGCCGACGACCGCACGCCTCTTGCAAGGCTGCTCACGTTGACGGCCCTGAGCCCGTCCGCGCTGGCCGCCCTCCCGGAGCACGCCCTCGACGAGACCGTGGCCGCGACCGCCGCCGACGTCCCGCCCGGCGCGCCCGAGCACGTCGACCTGGTGTCCCGCGTCGACATCCGCGCCGAGTTGGCCGAGCTGGCGATCCCGGTGCTGGTCGTCGTCACCACCGCCGACCGGCTCGTCCCGCCGCCTATCCAGCGCGACCTCGCCACCCGCATCCCCGGCGCCCGGCTGGCCGAGCTGGATTCCGGCCATCTGCCGTTCGCCGAGCGCCCCGGCGAGTGGCTGACGCTCATCACGTCCTTCCTGGACGAGGCCGCCGCCCGACCGGAACCGTGAGCCGCCCGCCGCGGCCGCCGGGATCCGCGCCCGGCACGCCGCGCACCGCGAGCAGGTGATGGAACTGCTCGGCGACGTCGGGCTCGCCCTCCTCGTGGCGCGCACGCACGCGTTGGACGCCGACCACGTCGCCGCGTGGGATCTGCCGTCCGATCCCCGCCGTCGTCGCCGACGCCCACAGGAACGTCGCCGAACGGCTGTCCCGGTGAGGCTGGACGGCGCCGCGTTCGTCACCGAACCGCTGGTCAGCAAGCTGGTCACCAATGCGATCCGGCACGCCCGCGGCCCGATCCGGCTGCGTCTCATCCGCGACGACGCTGATCTGCGAGGTTTCAGACGGCAGCGACACCGCCCCGCACCTGCGCCGGGCCCGCGCCATGGACGAGGGCCTCGTCCTGGGTTGGTGTGGGCGCCGCTGTGGCGGCCCCGAGGAGCCGGTGAGCTCGAAGCGGCCGTGCGACGGCACGGCCGTCCCCTACCTGGGCACACCCCCGTAGGCGACTGGGCTCTGCCGGGAGTCTGCGGGGGCGTCAGGATTCGGCGGACGGCCAGGCGCGCATGGCCAGGTCGGCGATGCGCTCCAGGTCGTCCCGGGTCGCACCGTCCTGGGCCTGACGCGACATGCCCTGCATGGTGGCCGCGAAGAAGGCGGCCAGCCCGTCCACGTCGGTGTCCGCGGGCAGCAGCCCGGCCCGGACGTCGGCCGCGATGCGGTCGGCGATGGACCGCCGGGTGGCCAGCCGCATCGCACGCAGTTCCTCGGCCACCTCGGCGCTCTCGGGGCCGTGACTCGCGGTCGCGGTGATGATGAGGCACCCGGGCGGGTGGGAGGGGTCGGTGTAGTCGGCGGCCAGGTCCCGCAGCATGCGTCCGATGGCGCGTTCGGCGGTGGGCTCCTCGGCGAGCGCGCGCCTCACCAGCGCCCCGTGCCGTTCCTGGTAACGGCGGACGCATGCGCCGAACAGCGTCCGCTTGTCGCCGAACGCCGCGTACAGGCTCGGCGGCCGGATCCCCATGGCGGCGGTCAGCGCGGAGACGGACGTCGCCTCGTACCCGTGCCGCCAGAACTCCACGAGCGCCTTCTCCAGCGCCGCGTCCCGATCGAAGGCGCGGGGACGGCCCCGAGACCTCACGGTCATGGCACCAATTCTAGAACGCTCACTACAGATCTCACGTTGCTTCGACTTGACCTCAAGTCAAGTTGAGGTCCCAGTCTTCTTGCAGACGACCCGGCCCGCCGGCGGACGACCGCTCGGCGGGCGCCCGGTGTCGTCCGTCATCCGCGGACACCCCGGATGACCGGCATGAGCGCAACGGAGACTGACATGAGCGACACCCCACTGCGTGTGGCGATCATCATCGGCAGCACCCGCGCGGGCCGGTTCGGCACCCGCGTCGCGAAGTGGTTCGCCGAGCAGGCGCGCAAGCGTCCCGACATGGCCGTCGAGGTGGTGGACCCGGCTCTGCGGCCCCTGCCCGTCGTCCTCGACGCCCCGGCGTCCGGCCCCGCCGAGGCCGACGCCCTGGAGCAGACGCGGCGCACGCTCGACGCCGCCGACGCCTTCGTCATCGTGACCCCGGAGTACAACCACAGCTTCCCCGCCGCCCTGAAGAACCTCATCGACCTGCATTCCACCGAGTGGCAGGCCAAGCCGGTCGCGTTCGTGTCCTACGGCGGCCTGTCCGGCGGGCTGCGCGCGGTCGAGCACCTGCGGCAGGTCTTCGCCGAGCTGCACGCCGTCACCATCCGCGACACCGTCAGCTTCCACAACCCGTGGGAGGAGTTCGACGCCGGCGGACACCACACGAACCCCACCGCCTGCAACGCGGCCGCCAAGGTGCTGCTCGACCGGCTCGCCTGGTGGGCGCACGCGCTGCGCGACGCCAAGGCCAAGCGGCCCTACGCCGCCTGAACCATGCCGGAGGACGACATGACGACCCCGATCTCACCGGTCGCGTCCGACGGCGCCGCGTCCCGCGTCCGCCCCGGCCCGACCGCGATCGCCCTGGTCCTGGTGCTCGGGTCGATCATGGTGGCGCTCGACCAGACCGTGGTGAACGTCGCCGTGCACCGGCTCTCACAGGACTTCGCCGCCTCGCTGGCCGCCGTCCAATGGGTCATCACCGGCTACTCCCTGGCGCTGGGCGCGGTCATCCCGGTCACCGCATGGGCGGCGGGGCGCTTCGGAGCGAAACGGCTCTACCTGGTGGCGATCGCGCTGTTCGGGACGGGCTCGCTGCTGGCCGGCACCGCCTGGAACATCGAGTCGCTGATCGCGTTCCGCGTGCTGCAGGGGCTCGGCGGCGGCATGGTGATGCCGCTCGCCATGACGATCCTGCTGCGCGCCGCCCCGCCCGGCCGGCTCGGCCGGCTCATGAGCATGCTCGGCCTGGCCATCCTCGTCGGCCCGCTGGCCGGCCCCCTGCTCGGCGGCCGGCTGGTGGACGAGGTGTCGTGGCGCTGGATGTTCCTGCTGAACGTCCCGATCGTGGTGCTCGTCGAGCTGCTGGGCCTGCGCGTCTTCCCGCGCGACGAGCCCGCCGCGGACCGCAGGCTCGACGTCCCCGGCCTGCTCCTGCTCTCCCCCGGCCTGGCGGCGCTGATCTACGGCGTGACCGCCGGCGGCGAACGCGGCGACGTGACCTCGCCCGGCGTCCTCGGGCCGCTCCTCGCGGGCGGCGCGCTGGTCGCCGGGTTCGTCGCCCGGACGCTGACGTCCCGCCACCCGCTGATCGAACCGCGGCTGTTCCGGCGGCGCCCGGTCGCCGCCGCCGGCGCCGTGCTGGCCCTGTTCGCCACCGGCTACTTCGGCTCGATGCTGCTGCTGCCGCTGTACTTCCAGGTCGTCCGGGGGGAGACCGCGACGGCGGCCGGGCTGCTCGCCGCGCCGCTCGCCCTGGCCTCGGGCACGTCCATGCAGATCAGCGGGCGGCTCATCGACCGGATCGGGCCCCGGGCGATCGTGACCGCGGCCGCGATCACGGCGTCCTGCGGGTTCGTCCTGTTCGCGGTCCAGCTGTCGGCGGACGCCTCGTACTGGGGCCTGTGCGGGGCGCTGGTCCTGGTCGGCCTCGGCGGCGGTTCGACGATGATGCCGACGATGACCGCGGCCGGCGCGGGAGCGCCCCGCGACCTGGCGGCGGCCGTCAGCACCGCGGTGAACCTCGTCAGCACCACGGTCGCCGCCGTCGGCACGGCGGCCGCGTCCGTCCTGCTCACCGCGGCGATCTCGGCCCGCGTCCCGGCCGCCGGGGACGACGGCTTGCGCGCCTTCCACGCTCTTCCCCCGGACGCCCGGGCCGCGGCCGCGCCGACGCTGGCGGACGCGTTCCAGCACACCTACGTCTGGGCCGTCGTCCTCACCGCCCTGGCCGTCGTACCGGCCCTGTTCCTCCCGCGCCGCGATGAGTTCCTTCGCGGAGCCGAGTCCACCCAGCCGGACACGCGACCGGGAGGCGAGCCATGCCAGACGACCGAGAGCAGATCCGCGACTTGATCGAACAGTGGGCGAACGCGGTGCACACCGGGGACATGAACGGCGTCCTCGCCGGCCATGCCGACGACATCGTGATGTTCGACGTCCCACCGCCCTACGAGGGCGTGCGCGGCATCGACGCCTACCGCGAGACATGGCCGCCGTTCTTCCAGTGGCAGGCGAACGGCGCCGTGTTCGACATCGAGGCCCTCGACGTCACCGCCGGCGAGGACGTCGCCTACGCCTTCGCCCTGGTCCGCTGCGGCACCCCGGAGGACTTCGCCCGGAACCCGGCCGACCGCCTGCGCCTCACCCTCGGCCTCCGCAAGGAAGACGGCCGCTGGGTCGTCGCCCACGAGCACCACTCGTTCCCCCACCTCCCCGACGGCTCCTGACGTGGAGGTCAGCGCGTCGCCAGGAAGACCTCCAGGTCCTTCAGGCGACGCCTGGCCACGTCGGAGAAGAGCCGTCGGAGGGCGTCCTCGATGCGCGTCAGCTGCTCCTCGGTGAGCTGAAGCCGCGCCGTGATCCGGGACGGTGCCGTCCCGCCGTGCCAGGCGATCAGCACCGTCCCGCCGGGCCGCACCACGCGCCGCAGCTCGCGCAGCCCCGCGTCGAGGTCCGGCCAGATGGCCACGTTGTTCACGGAGACGACCCGGTCGAAGGACGCATCGGGAAGACCGGTCCGCTCCGCCGTGCCGAGCCCCAGCACGACCCGCCCCTCTTTGACGGCGGCACGGTTGGCTTTGATCGCCGCGTCCCGCGCCGTCTCCGACGGATCGACCCCGTGGATGGCCGAGGCGCCGGTGTGCCGGGCGAGCAGCCGGATCAGCCGACCGGGCCCGTATCCGACCTCGAGCACCCGCTCGCCGTCCCGGACGCCGAGGACGTCCAGCACCTCCCGCTGCGGGTTGCTCCAGCGCATGACTGAAATCGCCAGCCGCCCCGCCAGTCCCTGGGGCAATGCGAACGGCGAAGTGTTCGCCCCCTCACCGGCCCACGAACGAAGCTCCTCCATATATCCAGCCTGGCAGCCCGCCTCGACCGCACGTGAACGGCACGCGGAAGACCCCGCGCGAACCCGCCGCCCGCGCCTGCCCCTCACTCACGCCCGCCTCAGGAGCGACCAAGACGAGCCGGAGGAGAGAACCTGCCAGGTCAGGGAGTGATCGGCGAGAGCAACGTCGTCGACCGTGCGAGAGTCGGGGACCACCTGTGCCCGTGAGCGGGACCGTCGCGCTGGAACTCGGAACGCGGAATGCATATGCATTCGGGCACGCATATTCGATCGTCAGATATCCATTGGGGCCCGAAAGCACCTCACGTTGCGGCCGTGGGGTCTTACTTTACGCTCGACCGAGGAGGAGTGCGCCAAAACGGTGTACGCCTCAATTATCTACGCACCCGGCCGACCGCGCGAGCGCCCGCCAGTGCGCGACCTCCACGCCCTGCTCGCCCGATGCTGCCGCCCCAGGTCGAAAGTCGAATGAGGGATCGCTTGCCGCCCATACTTTGGGGACTCATTTGCGCAAACATGGGTTGCGTCACGGCTAGCGTGGAGGTTGTCCGGACCTCGTTGACGCCAGGGGCCGCCTCGACACCGACCAAATCTCACAAAATCGGATGAGCGCGGACTCCACGGAGGGTGAGGAATCATGGCGGAGCAGCGAAAGCAGGAGACTCGCAGGGCGCAACGGCTCGGCGAATTCTCCGTCCTCGAATGGGAGCAAAGGCTGCGGGACGAGCTCGTGACCGGAGGGCTGTGGATCCCGGACACGCAGGCTCCGGACTACCGCACGCTCCGGCCCTACGGTCCCGTGACCACGCCCGGATTCCCCATCTACGAGAATCTGGAGGAGCGGCTTGCGGAGACGAAGGAACACCCGGACGAGGTGGTCGCCCACGTGCTGGCCACCTGCGCGGCGTACTCGTACTCGGACACCGCCACCGTATCGATGATCATGGCGCGGCTGGGGCTCGAGCAGAACGTGTGCCGCACGTTCACCTCATTCGTCGACCCCATGTTCATCCGCTCCACCGCGTTCCTGATCCAGAGTCGCAGCGGGCGGGTGGCGATCCTGTGCTACCGCGGCACCGAGTTGACGAGCTTCGTCAACTGGCTCACCGATGCCGACGTCGCCGTGACGCGGATGGAATACGGCCTAGGGGATCGAGGCGCCAACGTGCACGCCGGGTTCTATCGGAACGTGCGGGCGACACGTTATCAAGTGGTGCAGGCGCTGAAGCAGGCGCAGGAGAGCAGGTCCGTGCGCGTCCCCCTTCCCTGCGAGACCAACGGCACCGCTCCGTCGCGGACGGAGAGGAGGCTGGAGGCCCTGTACATCACCGGGCACAGTCTCGGTGCCGCCATGGCCGCGATGATGACCGTGATGCTGAAGCATGAACGCAAATTCGCGGTAGGCGAGGATGAGCTCGCGAGCCTTCTGCGGGCCACGTACACGTTCGGCCAGCCCATGATCGGCGACCCGGCCTTCGCGAAAGGCTGCGAAGAGAACGAGTTCCTTCGCACCAAGGTGCTGCGCTTCATCTATGACAATGACGTCGTGCCGCACCTTCCGCCTCGCAGCACGGGCCCGTTCCAGCACTTCGGGCGGGAATACCGCTACCACATCCCGAACCTTCAGAACTCCATCTGCGAACTGCTCGGCTATCTCGGCTGCGTGCAGGGCGGCCAGAATGGGACCTGGCGAGAGGAGAAGAAGCCGACAGGGCAGTCTCTGACCGCGTTCGGAGGGTTCGGCCTGGCCGGGGCGTCGTTCCTGCTCAAGAAGATCAAGCCGATGCGGTCGCTGCCCTTCCCGTACTCCTTCGACGACCATTCGCCCATCAATTACGTCCAAGCCCTCACTCCGCCCGGCGTGCAGAACGAGTTCGGCGACTGATCGGCCCCGGTCACGCCCGCGACGAGCACCTGGCAGGCGGAAACGGACGAGATGCAGCGGTCGCCGGCGAGGACCCGGGACCGACGACCCGACGGACCCCGTCACCACCGGTTCCTCCGAGGACGGAGGGCGCCGATGAACCACGAACACCAGTGGGTGTCCGCCCGCGCCGTCGCATAGGTCATCCACGACGTCCCGTCCCCGCCGCCTGCGACGAAAACGGCCGGGGTCGCACAGGTCTGTGTCGACTACCGGCCCCCGACAAGGAGATCCGGCGGTTCCGCGCCCAGCTCGACGCATGCGAGAACACCGCCCAGCACGGCACCCGGCGCCCCTCGAGGTCTACGCCGACGAGACCACCGCCACCCGGCGCCGTTCCCAACTGGGGCGCCGCGGGCCGCTCGGCGGGAAAAGTCGCCGGGCCCATGAAGGTATCGCCCACGGCGTCCCCGTTCTGACCTGCGCAGGGCCACCGCGTTAGCGACTGTCCAACCGATCTTCGTGTTCGTCCTGGGATGTGAGTTGATGCCGTGCCGTGGTGCGACGACATGAGTTGGCCGATGCACGCGGCGGCGGATCAAGCCGTCTCGTCCGCCCCAACTGGCGCAGGACGGCCCGTGTGCCGACCACTACACGTGCCGAACGGCGTGCTGCGGAAGCTCGCCGGCGTTCCGTCGCGTGACTGCGTCTACGAGCGGTGCCGACGGCGGGACGCCGACGCCTGTGCATATCCATGACGACTGGGCCAGCCGCATCTGCCAGACCGTCAGCGCGCAATCATGCGCGCACCGGCACGCCGCCGACGCCCGCAAAAGGGGGGCCGGACGGAACAAGCCCGGCATCCGGGCAGGCACTCGGCCAGTCGCGAGACGGGCTGACCGCCACGATTCACCTGGCGGTCGACGGACGCGGCCTGCCGCTGTCGAACGTGCTCACGCCCGGCACCATCAACGACTGCACCGCCTTTCCTCGAGCTCTGGCGGAGGTCGCCGTCCCGCATGCCGAAGCGGGTCATCGTCGACAAGGGCTACAGCTCCGCGGCGATCCGCCGGTCGGCGCCGCAGGATCGCCGCGTCCGTTCACGCATGCAGGAACACACATGCGGGAATTGGTTGCCGCGGTGCACGCGCAGGGCGCTCCGCCGCCCTTAGCCCCCGACGTCTATCAGCGCCGCAATGTGATCGAACGCCTCAAGCAATCGCGCGGCATCGCCACAACCCGCCCGCAACCAGTGGGCACCGAGCGGAACGTGCCGCAGCCCGCGGCGGCGCATCCGCCGCACCATTCCCGAACGCATTGATCATCTGACCCAGCGGGCCCCGCGCGGGCATCGCCGCTGCGGCTTCCGTCGCCACCTGCGACGTTCTCGGCGGCGGTGCTGGGGTGCCGAGAGGCGTGGCGGCGGACGGCACGACGCTCATCGGCAACGGCCACGTGCCCACGCAGATATGGCGCTGGACCTGATGCGGCCGGCGCTTGGGGGTGCTGCGCTGATCAAGTGAATCCACGGGTGCGACGGGTCGCCGGCAAGCGGTTCAGCAGCCAGACCTACCAAGTCAGGGCATTGTGGCGGCGCCGGGCTTCGGGAGCGGGGGCAGGGCGCGCCATCTTCCACCACATCAACCCCGCCGCACCTTCATCAAGCAGCGGTTCTTCCGGCGACCACCGCTATGGCGAGCGGCCCCACGAGGTCGCCGCGCAGCTCGGTCCCGTCCGGGGCGAGCCCGTTCACCAGCCGCGCGACCTTCGCCTCGACGAAGACGGTGAAGCGGGCGGGTGGTCGGCGGGACTAGGTCACGGCGGGTTGCTTCCGTCCAGCTGGGGCTTCCGGCTGTGTTGCCGCGCGTGCGGCGTTCTTCTTCGCGCATGGTGGCGCGATGGCCGTGTGCGGCTGCCGGCGACGTGCACTCTGCAGTCGCTCATGCCCCGGCTTTCACAGCACTCGCATCATTCGAGCCCGCCCCAGGCAACGGGTCAGGGAGCGCTGTACGGTCGGGAGAAACAGAAGAGGCTTGTTGCGGGGGACTCATCAGGCCACTGTGAGGTGATGACTCGCGTCACACGTTCCGCGAGCATCCCTCAGGGAAGCACGGATCAGCGACCAATCACCGCCCGTGCGCCCGCCCGCGCCCCAGGGCGCAGTCAAGAAGGAAGGCGGGGCACCGGCCAGAGCGGTCCGCGTTCCAGGGGTCCAGAGGCGGCTCCGCGCCTTGCCCCCGGTCCAACCTGCGGGCGGAGGACCGGCAGGAAGCATCCCGCAGATATGACAAGGAGCAGCCGCCCTGTCTGTGGGCGCTGCTCCCAGTCTCGGAGTGGGCGAGGAGGGATTTGAACCCTCACGTCCTCGCGGACACACGGACCTGAACCGTGCGCGTCTGCCGTTCCGCCACCCGCCCGGGTGCGTCCCCCTCTCGGGGGGTGCGAGAAAAGGCTAGCACGGTCGCGGCAGTGGTTAGGTATCCAGATACTTCGAGCGAACCATCACACCGATACGATCGTCTACCAGTGGAGAAGGGAGGTGCCCGTGGGCGTCATTCAGCGCTTCGAGCGACGGCTGGAGGGCATGGTCGAAGGTGCCTTCGCCCGGGCCTTCAAGTCGGAGCTGCAGCCGGTCGAGGTGGCCAGTGCTGTACAGCGCGAGATGGACGACCGCGCCGCCATCGTGGCGGCTGGACGCACCCTGGTGCCGAACGACTTCGTCGTCGAGATCTCCGAGCAGGACGGGCAGCGGCTCCAGGTGTACGCCGACAGCCTGAGCCAGGAGCTGGCCAACCTGGCCCGCGAGTACGCCAAGGAGCAGGGGTACTCCTTCGTGGGGCCGGTGCGCGTCCGGTTCGAGAACGCCGGGGACCTGGCCACGGGCATGTTCCGCATCCGTTCCGGCGTCATCCGCGGGTCCACCGTGGAGGGCGGGGAGATCCGCCGTCCGGTGAGCGACGTGCCGCAGGTAGGGGGCGGGGCGTTCGCCGGTCGGCCGCGGCTGCTGGTGACCACCGCGGTGGAGGGCGCGGACGCCACCCAGCGCACGTACGAGATCACCACGCCGGTGACCCTGCTGGGCCGTGGCACCGACTGCGACCTGCGGTTGGTCGACCCCGGCGTGTCCCGCCACCATGCGGAGATCCGCGTAGAAGGTCCCGAAGTCGTGCTCGTGGATCTAGGGTCGACGAACGGCTCCTTCGTGAACGGTCAGCCGATCCGGCGGGTCACGCTCGTCGACGGTTCGCGCGTCACGATGGGCCGAACAACCCTGGTCTTCCGCCGCGATAGGGAGTAGCCCCGACTCCGATGTCCGAATTCACCCTCACGCTGATCAAGCTGGCGTTCCTCGCGGTGCTCTGGCTGTTCGTCATCGCGGCCGTCGGCGTGATCCGGGCCGATCTGTTCGGTTCCAAGGCCGCCCTCCGCGCGGCCCAGCCCGCGCAGCGGCCCGCCCGGCAGTCCAGGCCGCCGCGGGCGCAGCGCAGCGCGCCGACCAAGCTTGTGGTCGTCCAGGGGGAGCGGGCCGGCACCGTCATCGACCTGACGGGCATGCCGATCACCATCGGCCGGGCGAATGACTCCACGCTCGTGGTGACCGACGACTACGCTTCGAGTCGGCATGCCCGACTTTACGCGCAGGACGGTCAGTGGATCGTGGAAGACCTCGGCTCGACCAACGGGACCTATCTCGGGCGTACTAAGGTGAGCCGGCCCATGCCGGTTCCGGCGGGCGTACCGATCCGTATCGGCAAGACGGTGATCGAGCTGCGCAAATGACTCTGGGAATTCGCTACGCCGCGCGGTCCGACGTCGGCATGCTGCGCGAGGGCAACGAGGACTCGGCGTACGCGGGCGCCCATCTGCTCGCCGTGGCCGACGGTATGGGCGGGCACGTCGGCGGTGAGATCGCCAGCGCCGCCGCCATCGCCGAGCTGCGCAAGCTCGACAAGGAGATGCCGGCCGACGAGCTGCTGTCCGCCCTGGAGCGGACGGTCAAGGCGGCCAACGAGAACCTGCACCACATCGTCGAGTCGGACCCGGCGCTGCAGGGCATGGGCACGACGCTCACGGCGATGCTGTGGGCGGGCAACCAGGTGGCGCTGGTGCACATCGGGGACTCCCGGGCGTACCTGCTGCGCGACGGGAGCCTGTTCCAGATCACCCACGACCACACGCTGGTGCAGTCGCTGGTGGACGAGGGCCGCATCAGCCCCGACGAGGCGGCCTCGCATCCGCAGCGTTCGCTGCTGCTGCGCGCGCTGGACGGCCGGGGCGAGGTCGACCCGGACCTGTCGCTGCGCGAAGCCAAGATCGGCGACCGCTATCTGCTGTGCTCCGACGGGCTGTCCAGCGTGGTCACCGCCGAGACGATCTTCCAGGTGCTGACCGAGGTGGACGACCTCGAGCAGGTCGTCCGCCAGCTGATCGACCTGGCCAACCGGGGCGGCGGACCGGACAACATCACCTGCGTGGTGGCCGAGGTCGTCGACCTGGGCCAGCATCCGCCGCCGCCCGCCCCCGGCCGCGCGGTGGGCGCCGCGGCCAACACGCGGCCCCCGGAGCCGCCCGGCAACCCGGGCACGACGCAGCCCGCTCCCCCGGCCGGCGGGGCGGGCCCCGAGGGCGGCGCCGACAC